>NZ_AMPR02000008.1:0-15034 GCF_000307735.3 Cupriavidus sp. HPC(L)
GGCCTGGCCCGCTCCACCGGCCGAGGCGGCCTGGCGCGGCCCAGGCTCCGGCGCGAACAGGTCGGGCCAGACCTGGAACAGCAGCGCATACAGCGGAAAGGCGCCGATGCCGAGCACCAGGGCACCGACCCACCAGGTCGCGCGATTGCGCCCGGCTTCCACTTCGTTCGGCGTGTTCATGCGATCAGCTTCCCTGGCGCCTTGACATAGTCGCGCTTGACCGCGTCGACGATCCAGTACGCGGTGGCGCCGACCGTGCCGGTCGGATTGAAGTTCGAGTTCTGCGGAAACAGGCAGGCCCCGGTGACGAACACATTGGGCACGTCCCAGCATTGGCCGAAGCGGTTGACCACGCTGTTGGAGGGATCGCTGCCCATCGCCGCGCCGCCGTTCAGGTGCGTCGACTGATAGCTGGTCGCGGTAAACGGCCGCTTGCGCGGGCCAGGCTCGGTGGCGACGACTCCGCGCATCGCCTTGCCGATCCGGTCGCCCTTCTCGGTCAGGAAGGCCGACAGCTTGATGTCGTTGTCCGGCAGATCGTAGGTGATGCGCAGCAGCGGCTGGCCCCAGGCATCGCGATAGGTCGGATCGAGCGACAGGTAGCCGCCGCGCGTCGGCATCGCCGAGCCGGTGATCGTGATCGACGCCGAATGGTTGTAGTAGCGGCGCACCGCCTTCTTCCACTCGCTGCCCCAGGCCGGCGTGCCCCTGGGTGTCGGGTGGTAGCCGATCGGCGCGCCGCTGACCACCTGGATCTGGATATAGCCGCCGCCGACGAAGCCCAGCGGTCCGTGATCGAAGTTGTCGGCGCTGAAATCGTCGATGGTCACCGCCGCCGCGCCCGCGCCCATGAACGGGTTGATGTGGGTTTTCTCGTCGAAGAACAGATTGACGCCGGAGGTGGTCTGGTGCGTGTAGTTGCGCCCGACCACGCCCTGGCCGGTGGCCGGGTCGTACGGCTTGCCGATGCCCGACAGCAACAGCAGCCGCACGTTGTGCACGCTGAACGCGCACAGGAACACCATGTCGGCCGGCTGGAAGAACTCTTGCCCGCCCGCATCGACATAGGTCACGCCGCGCGCGAGCTTGCGGTCCTTGTCGAGCTCGACGCGCAGCACCTGCGCGCCGGTGCGCAGCGCGAAGGTATCGAGCTTCATCGCCGCAGGCAGGATGCAGACCTGCGGCGAGGCCTTGGCGAAATGCTCGCAGCCGAAGTTCGAGCAGAACCCGCAGTAGACGCAGGCGCTCATCGGCAGCCCTTCGGTATTGGTATAGGGCCGCGTCGACAGCGCCGACGGCTGGATGTAGGGGTGATAGCCCAGCTTGGCGGCGGCCTCGCCGAACAGCGCCGAGGCGTGCGCAACCTTCATCGGCGGATTCGGATACGGCCGCGAGCGCCACGGCTCGAACGGATTGCCGCCGGGCTGGATCTTGCCCTTCAGATTGCCGGCAAAGCCCGAGGCGCCGATCAGATAGTCGAAGCGGTCGTAGTACGGCTCGAGCTCGTCGTAGTTCAGCGGCCAGTCCTGCGCGGTCAGGTCCGCCGCGAAGATGCCCTTGCCGTAACGGCGCTCATAATGGCTGCGCAGCTTGAAGTCGGTCGGGTCGAAGCGATAGTAGGCGCCGGACCAGTGATTGCCGGAGCCGCCCAGATGCGTGCCCGGATAGGCGAACTGCCAGCGCCGCATCGGCAAGGCGGTCTGGCTGGTGTTGTTGCGGAAGGTGAAGGTCTCGGTGGCGGTGTTCTGATGCAGCGCGTGACGCCGCGTATAGCGCAGCTCGTCGTGGACCGTCGGCGCCTGGAAATCGGGCGAGGGCCAGCGCGGCTCGCCGCGTTCGAGCATCACCACGCGCTGCCCCGCCGCGGCCAGTTCCTTGCCGATGATCGAGCCGGTCCAGCCGCCGCCGACGATCACCGCGTCGACACGATCGAGGGTCTTGCTCATGGCCGCCCTCCCTTGGGCACCGATGCAGCCCTGGCGGGCGAGGCACCATGACCGGCTCCGTGGCCGCCCCCGTGCATGGCGCCATGCCCCGAGGCGCGCGCCATCGCGATCGACATCGGCGGCCGGATATAGGCCACGCCGTGGCGCTCGATATCGTTCGAATAGCTGGCGTAGACGCCGGGAAAACCGACCAGCTTCCACCCCGCCATATTGCGATTGCCGCCGTGGATCGGATCGCCGAAGAAGCCCTCCATGGTGCCGTCGAGCAGCATCTGGAAGAAGACCTTGCCGGGCAGCGCGCCCAGTTCGACCTCGCCCTTTTCCAGCGCCGTCAGCAACGCGTCCTGTTCGCGCGGCTGCAATTGCGCAAACGATTTGCCGCCATGCCGCTTCGCGCTGACCTGATCGATCGCCGCCAAACCCGCGCGAAATGCCTGCGCGGGCGTCAGCGCGAGCTGGTAGCCCTGCTCGGGGGTGCCTGCCTGGAACGGCCCATGCCGATAGAAATGGTCCCCGCTGCCCCACGCGCCGGCCAGTTGGCGGTCCAGGAAATCGGTCACGCCCGCCTCGCGTGCGCCCGGTCCCAGTTCGTCGTTCGGAATCAGCCTGGCGACGATCGCATCCACGGTAATTCTTTCGCGCGCATTGAAAAAATGGGACACACCGCCGGGATTGGCCGCCGCCGCGCTGGCCGGGCCCGGCTGGGCCGCCAGCGCACTATCGGCGGCCAGCCCGGTTGCCGCGGCTCCGGCCGGCAATCCGGCCCCGAGGGCTTTCAGAAGCGTGCGCCGCATGGGCGTGAAGGGTTTCGTCATCGCTGCGCTCCTCGAAAAACCGCAGCCGATGCAAGAAGCGTGGCAAGGCCACGCCGGGATCACGCGAGATGGCGCTTTCGCGCCCCTGGTACGGCCGTTGCCTTCGTCCGATGGGGGACGACTATAGGAGCCATACCATGACGAAGCGAAACTGGATTTCCGTTGCAACCTTGAGCGTCGCCATGCTGGGCGGCCTGGTGGCCGGCTGTAACCGCGGCGGCGACGACGCCGCCACCACCGACAGCACCGCGGCCAGCGCGCCGATGGGCCCGGTCCCGAGCGACACCACCGGCAGCGCTGGCACCGGCACGGGCACTACCGGCACTACCGGCACCACCGGTTCCACCGGCACCGGCACCGGTACGAGCGGCACCACGGGCACCACGGGCTCGGCCGACACCACGACCGGCACCACCGGATCGGGCACCACCGGCGCGACCGGCACCACCGGCACCGGCACTGCCGGCTCGACCGGCACCGGCACGGGTACGGGCACGGGCGCAGCCGCGGGCTCGGGCGGCAGCACCGATACGCGCACCGGCGCGAGCGCACCGCAGTAAGTACCGCAGCAAGCCTCGAACGCTGGCGGTCCCGCCGGCAACCCTTCCCCCCCTCTCCTCGGCCCCTCTCCCGTTCGCGGGAGAGGGGCGTTCGTTCGCGCGCCGTGCGCAAGGGGGTTGCATCGCAGCGCGACTACGCCTGGGCGGCATGGTCGGTCGACGCCGACAACGCCTTCCATTGCTGCAGTTCGGCGCGCGCGGCGTCGAGCTTGCCGCCGATGTAGCCCAGCGCATCGGTGCCAGCCGCGAAACGCAACGGGGCTTGGGGCACGCCGGCCAGTTCGACGATGGCCCGCGCCAGCTTGTCGGGGTCGCCCGGCTGCCGGTGGCTATAGTCGTCGTAGCCGCCGCGCAGCGCCGCCGATGCCGGCGCATAGTCGGGGATCGACTCGGCCCCGTAGCGCACCGACGATCCATCGAGAAAATCGGTGCGAAAGAAGCCCGGCTGCACGATGGTGACCTGGATGCCGAAACGCGCCACCTCCAGCGCCAGCGACTCGGAAAAGCCCTCCACCGCGAACTTGGCCGCGCAGTAGATCGACGCGCCCTCGAAACCGACCATGCCGCCGATCGACGACAGATTGAAGATGCGCCCCGCCCGCTGGCGCCGCATTACCGGCAGCACCGCGCGGGTCACGTGCAGCGTGCCATGGACGTTGGTGTCGAACTGCCGCACGACCGCGTCGGCACTGTTCTCCTCGAACATGCCAAGCTGGCCGTAACCGGCGTTGTTGACCAGCACGTCGATGCGTCCGAAGGTCGCCACGGCGCGGTCGACCGCGTCGCGCGCCTGCGCCGGTTCGGTGACATCGAGCCGCAATGCCAGCAGACGCTCGCCATACCCGGGCAGGGCCTGCTCGATGCGCTGTGGATCGCGTCCCGTCGCGACGACGTTGTCGCCGGCGTCCAACGCCGCCTTGGCGATGCACGCGCCGATGCCACGCGCCGCGCCGGTGATCAACCAGGTCTTGCTCATGCTGAACTCCTTCAGGTGTGGGTGGATGGCTGCCATGGTAGGCAGCGGGCCCCGGCGCCCGTTAGTTCAAAACTCGGGCGCGCTTGCCTGATTCTCCAGAGCGTGCCGGCGGTGCGGCCCTGCACGGCCGGGGCCCGGCCAGCGCGCGCTACACTGGCGCCCATCCCGGCGTCCCACGTTCGCCGCCATGCCATCGTCCATGCCGTCCATGTCCGTCACCGCCGCTCCGACGCCAACGCCGCCACAACCATCCGGGTCCGAGCAGTCCCGCCGCCAGCGTGAAGAACGCATGGCGGCACTGATCGGCCGCCTGGCGCCGGCCGAGGGATACACGATGTCCGCGCTCGACGCGGTCAAGTTCCTGCGCGCCAACGGCCCGCTGCCGCGTACGCCGGTGCTCTACGACCCCTGCATCATCGTGCTGTGCAGCGGGCGCAAGCGCGGTTTCTTCGCGGGACGCGAGTTCGTCTACGACGCCCAGCATTTCCTCGTGCTGTCGCTGCCGATCCCATTCGAGTCGCAGACCGAGGCCTCGCCCGACGAGCCGATGCTGGCGATCTCGATCCGCGTGGACCTCGGCGTGCTGGCCGAACTGGCGCTGTCGGTGCCGCCGGCATCGGCACCGGCAGCGCCATCCGCGGCGGAGAGCGCGAGGTCCGCCGAGGTATCCGGCATCCACTCGACCCCGCTCGACGACAGGCTCGGCGACGCCGTGGTACGCCTGCTCGAAGCGCTGACCTCCGACATGGAGGCCGCGGTGCTGGGCCCGGCCATCCTGCGCGAGATCTATTTCCGCGTGCTGTGCGGCCCGCAGGGCGAGGCCCTGCGCGCATCGCTCGCCTACCAGAGCAACTTCGGCCGCATCGGCAAGGCGCTGCGCATGATCCATGCGGGCTACGACCAGCCGCTGTCGGTCGACGCGCTGGCCAGCGCGTCGGCGATGAGCGTGGCGGCCTTCCACGCGGCGTTCAAGGCGGTCACCGGCACCTCGCCGCTGCAGTACATCAAGGCCACGCGGCTGCACAAGGCGCGCATGCTGATGATCCAGCAGGGCATCAACGCATCGGTCGCGGCCAGCCAGGTCGGCTATGAAAGTCCGTCGCAGTTCAGCCGGGAATTCAAGCGGTTTTTCGGCCGCAGCCCGATCGACGAGGCACGCATGATGAAGGAAGCGATGGCGCTGCGCACACGGGTGGATTGGGCACGCGCCGCTTGAGCGCGGCGCGGGTCCTGCGGGGGTCCTGCGCGGGTCCTGCGCGGGTCCTGCGCGGGTCCTGCGCCGGAGAAATCGGCCAAGGACGTCCTGCAGAGAATCGGGCAAGCCCCCCATAGGATTCGGCATGGGCTTGCGCGCTCGCACTTCGTACAGTGACGGCAAGCGATGGCATCGACGGTCGAACGTCGCCATCGCGGCCCTTCCTCTTTTACTGTACGGAGTTCACATCATGAATGCACAGCATAGCCAGCGCGACCTCGAAGGCCGGGTCGCCATCGTGACCGGCGCGGCCGGCGGAGTCGGACGCGCCACCGTGGAACTGCTCCACCGCCGCGGCGCGCGCGTGGTGGCCGAGGACATCAAGGACACCGTTGCCGAACTCGAGATCGACGGCGAGATCGTCGCCATCACCGGCGACGTGTCGCAGGAAGCCACCGCCCGCGCCGCCGTCGATACGGCGATCGCTCGCTTCGGCCGGCTCGACATCCTGGTCAACAACGCGGCCCGGATCATCAACCGCACGGTCGCCGACATGACTGTCGACGAATGGGACCAGATTCTTGCGATCAACGCGCGCGGCATGTTCGTGCACGCCCGCGAAGCGCTGCGCGCCATGGTGCCCGCCAGGCGCGGCGCCATCGTCAACGTCGGCTCCTACGCCTGCGTGGTCGCGCTGCCCACCATCGGCGCCTATGCCGCCTCCAAGGGCGCGGTCGCGCAACTGACGCGCGTGCTGGCGGCGGAGAACGGCCAGCACGGCATCCGCGTCAACGCGGTGGGACCGGGCGATATCGTGACCGGCATTCTCGACGACCAGATGCCGAACGGCCGCGAGTTCCTCGCCGAACACGGCAAGAACAACCTGCTGGGCCGCGCCGCGCAACCGGAGGAGATCGCCGAGGTGATCGCCTTCCTGGCGTCGGACAAGGCGAGCTTCGTGACCGGCGCGCTGGTGATGGCCGATGGGGGGCATACCGCGGTTTGAGTCCAAGGCATGCCGGCGGTGGTCACGTGCCGCGGTCGGCAGTCATGGAGACGCAGCCCCGTCCGCGAACAGTCCACCGCCACTCGCCAGCAGCTCCATCGTGGATTTCTAAACAGCGCGCAGTGATACTAAAGTATCGTTTCCGATGAATATGATACTTTGCTATCGTCATTGACTGCCCCAAGCACCGATACTAAAGTATCTTTATGGCGAAAAATGATACTTTAGTACAATGAAAACCATTGAAGAGGTGTCCCAAGTCCTGTCCGCCCAGACCGAACGTGTCGGCTACGGCAAGACCCGACTTGCCCATGACGCCGGAATCACTTTTCGGACCCTTAGCCACGTTCTGCAAGGGAATCAGGACTTCAAGGTTTCCACGCTGTTGGCCGTCGCCGATCGGCTTGGCCTCGAGCTGATGTTGGTTCCGCGGGAAGCCCGACCGCTGTTCGGGGCGGCGGGTCCCGCGCAGCCTGCCATTCCATCGGTGGTCGATGCCGCTCTCCAACGCCTGAAGTCCAACCGCCCGCAATGAACCTCAAGACCCTGGCCATCTATCTCGGCGAACAGCGCGCTGGCCTGCTGTTTCAGTACGGCACCGACAACCCGATCCTGCGCTTCGTCGCGGACGACGCCTTCGTTGCGCTGGGAGACAAGGCCCCTACCCTGTCGCTGTCGATGCGCGCCGACGACCCGGAAACGCAGCGCGCCTTGTGGGCCAATGTCTCGGCGCCGGTGTTCAACGGCCGGCAATCCAGACGCAAGGGCTGGCTGCTGCCCCCGTTCTTCCAGGGGCTGCTGCCCGAAGGCGTGTTTCGGGATCATGTTGCCGCGGTCCGTGGCTGCGAACCGGACGACCATTTCGAGATGCTGGCGGCGACCGGCAGAGACTTGCCGGGCAATGTCCACGCGCGGCCCGTCACACTGACGCGGCAGGAAGCCGCGCATCTGGTGACGCAGGATGCCGACTCGCTGGAAATGAGCGTCGTCGAGGAGCCGATGGAGGATGGCGTCTCCGTTTCCGGCGTGCAGCCGAAGGTCGGCGTCATCCGGGATGGCGACCGCTATGTGGGCCGCACAAAGATGCAGGACACCCACATCATCGCCAAGCTGCCCGTCGTCGGTCATCCGCTGTTGCCCGAACTGGAAGAACTATCGTTGCGGCTCGCCCGGGCGGCGGGCGTGGATGTCTGCGAGGCAAAGCTGGAACCGCTGGAGAAGCTCGCCGTCGAGCATGGCTACGACCTCGGCAACGACGTCACCGGCGCCACGAACTTTCTCGCGGTCACACGTTTCGACCGGGCGCCCGGCTCACGTTTCCATGTGGAGGATTTCGGCCAGATCATGGCTGTCGAGCCCGAAGACAAGTACCGCCACAGCTATCTCGCGATGGCCGCGATCATGCTGGCGCAACCCTCTCTGGGCGAGGCGGCAGTGCACGAGCTGCTGCGGCGGATGACGGTCAACGAGCTGCTTGGCAACCCGGACATGCATCTGAAGAACGTGGGCGTCATCTACCGGGACGGCATCACACCGACCTTGTCTCCCGCCTACGACATCGTCGGCTACAGCGCCTATCAGCGCCGTACCGGCCATGCCATCTTCATCGTGCCACCGGAGCTGTTGCCGCCATCCGCGGACGGCACACGCGGGCGCCATCAGCACTTGTCGCCAGCCATGCTGCGCCAGTTTTGCGGACATCTGCGGCTGCTCGAGAAACCGGCCGCCGCGGCGATCCAGCGTACCGTGCTGGCGGCCGTGAAGAACTGGCCGCAGATGATTGTCGCGTCGCAGCTCACCGACATGCAGAAGAGCAATCTGCTTGCCCACTTCGAGCAGCACCCCATGGTCATGTCGGTGCGCAAGCGGGCCGCCGGTCGGAGCCGCGCGGCATCCATCGAATCCTAGATCCGTCCGCTATCGCTGCGGCGTTGGTTCCACGGCGGAGGCGTGTGAGTAGCAAAGTAGTCAACGCTGTATTTGGACTACTTCGCTACTCATCTCGGCCACTGTGGCACCAGGCTGAACGGCGGGCGCGGCTTCGTGCACGCAGGGCTACGTCAGCCGCCGATATGCGGCCGGTCCGACTGCATCCGGTCGCCCTGCTCGTCCGGTGGCGATACCTGCTCGTTCATCACCTCGTTTGCCGTGGGACCCGGTTTTTTGCCCGACTTTTCTCCGGCCTTTTCGCCTGGCTTCCCGCCCTGCTGCTGCCCCTGGCCCTGGCCTTGGCCGTGCTGCCCCTGCGCACCGCTCCCCGCCGGGTTGCTTTCCGACGGCAGCGTGTCGGCTTCGGCGGCCGGATTCTGCCCGCGTTCCTGCGACAGCGAGCCCTTTTCCGGCTTCAGCGACTCGACGGACTGCGGGGCCACGGGATTCGGGATCCCTGAAGATTTGTCCTTCATGCGCATCTCCGTTTGCAATGGGTGGAGGGTGCAGCCTGCGGCTTGCCGCGACAGCGCGGCGCCGCAGCCCTTCCCATTGCCGACGCAAGACACATACCCGCGGGCGCCGGGCGGCCTTCAGTCGACCGTCACCCCGTTGGCCCGGATGATCTCGCCCCATACCTTGATGTCGTCGCGGATCGTCGCCGCGAAGGCCTCGCTGGTCTTGGCCGGCGGATTGGCCATGTTCATCAGCGCGAAGCGCTCGCGGATCTGCGGGTCGCCCAGCATGCCGTTGATCTCCGTGTTGAGCCGCTTGACGATCGGCGCCGGCGTGCCGGCGGGCGCGAACAGGCCATACCAGCTGTTGGTATCGAACGGATAGCCCTGTTCGCGCATGGTCGGCACCTCGGGCGAAACCGAGCCGCGGCGGCTGCCGCTGATCGCCAGCGCGCGGATCTTGCCGGAGCGGATCAGCGGCAGCGACGACGAGGTATCGACGAAGGCCACCTTGATCATGCCGCCCTGCAGATCGTTCAGTACCTGCCCCACGGCCTTGTACGGGACGTGGCGCATGCGCAGTCCGGCCTGCATCTTCAGCGCCTCCATCGTCAGGTGCCCGCCGGAGCCGATGCCCCACGAGCCGTAGTCGTAGGCATCGGGTCTGGCCTTGACCGCGGCGACGAACTCGCGCAGGTTGCGCGCGGGAAAATCCGGCGTGACCACCAGGAAGTTTCCGCCCTCGCCGACCTGCGCGACCGGCGCCAGGTCGCGCAGCGCGTCGTAGGGGAGCTTGGGCTGCAGCGTATGGTTGATGACGACCGACGCCGCATAGGTGAACAGCAGCGTATAGCCATCGGGCGCGGCCTTGGCGACGGCATCGACGCCGATGATGCCGGTCGCGCCGGGCTTGTTGTCCACCACCACGGTCTGTCCCAGCCGCTTGCCCAGCCGTTCGGCGATGACGCGGGCGAACAGGTCGGTGCCGCTGCCCGCCGAGGACGCCACCACGAGCCGGATCGGCCGCGACGGCCAGGCATCGGCCGCCCATGCCGGCCCCGCCGCGAGCGGCGCGGCGATCATGGCCATCAGCGCCAGCAGCGTTCGCCGCCGACTACCTTGCGGCGCGCCGCTGTCCATGTCCTTGATGCGCGCTTCTTCCTTGCTGTCGAACGACATCATTCGGTTCCTCCCTGTCATCGGCTGAACGGTTGGCTGAGCGGTCGGCTGAACGGGTGGCGCTCGCCGCGTTCGATGCTGTCGGCGCAGGCCAGGTAGAGGCTGCGCGAAACATAGCTGGCGACCTGGCGCGAGCGCTGGCGCAGCCAGCCGGCTTTCAGTTCGCGCGCGCGCCGCAGCGTCGGCGCATCGCCGGGCGCGCCGGCGAGCACGTCGATCACATGGAGCGCGAGCTGAATCTCGCCCTTGTCGGCGAGCGCCTGGGCATGGCGGATCAGCGCGTCGTGATCGCTGACCGCCTCGGCGATCTGCGCGCCCGCCTGCTCGGGCGGGGCCGGATGCAGCGACGTCGCGTTGCGGTCCCACCAGCCGTTTTCGGCGCGGTAGATGTCGCGCGCGATATAGCTGGGATCGCCGTAGCTCGGCCGCATCCATGGCTTGCCGAACAGCGCTTCGGGATAGCGCAGCGCCGCCAGCATCTCGCGCTCGTCCATGCCCTGGTTGATCAGCCGGATCACCTCGTCGTGCAGCCAGTGCAGCGCGCCGGCGGTATGGCGCAGTACCTCGACCGCCTGCGCGCCGCACAGGTCCGCGCCGAATTCCCGCACCACGCGCTGCGGCTCGAGTGCGGCGAGGTTTTCCAGCGTGCGCGCCCAGCGCGGTGCGTCGCGCAGCGTGCGCAGCGGGGTGCCGATGTTCGGGATCGAATCGATGACGGCAGGACCGCCGTACAGGATCCGCGATTCCGGGAGCCAGACCGCGACCGCGTCGTCGGTCTCCGACGGCGCCCACAGCAGCTCGGCGCGGCGCGGACCGGTGCCGACGGTCAGCCCCTGCGCAAAGGTCTCGGTCGGTGCGTGCTGGCTCAGCTTGCCGCCCAGGCGTCCGCGCGGCTGGCGGAACTGGACCTCGGCCAGCGCCTCCTGCAGCGGCATGGTGGCGCGGTAGCGGGCCTGGCGCGGCAGCACGTTGGCGTGGGCGATCACGCGCGGCGCGGGGTCGCCGCGTTCGGCGCAATGCGCGAGCCACAGCGGCAAGCCGCTGTTGTAGCCGAGATGGCCGTGGCTGAAGACGATGGCCGCCAGCGGCAGCGAAGTCACGCTGCGCAGCGCGTCGATCATGCTCCGCGTGATGGCGCCGCCGGGACCGGCATCGACCAGCAGCAGCGCATCGCCATCGGCGGCACCGGCCTGCGTGGTGGTCTGCGTGGCGATCCGCGCGACGAAGGACTGGCCCTGGCCGTGCAGCTTCCAGACGCCCGGGGCGACGGCCTCGACCCCGTCGCCGGTGGCCAGCGCGGCGGGGCGCGCTTCGAAATCCTGCATGCGAACGACTCCTGTGACAGAACGAAGGACGAGCGCCGCCCCGCTCCGTCGGGGAGCGTCATCGTGGGCAACGCCAGGAAAAGGTGGGCTGCGCTAGCGCCGGCCGACGCGGGAACCGACCGGCGCGCTCAGGCTCGCGGCGCAGAAGTCGATCAGCTCGGACAGCGGCGGCTCGCCGCCGCGGCGGCCCTGATCGCGATACCAGTGCGCCAGCGAATAGACGACGGTGTCGTTGAACCAGGTCAGCCGCAGATTCATGACCTCGCGCGGCACCTGCGGACACAGCGTGAATACCAGCTTGCGCACGCGGATCAGCGCCGACACCGCGTCGCGTTCGACCAGTCCCTTCTTCAGCAGGTTCGGGCTGAACGTGGTCTGCGCCAGCACCTGCAGGTAGTGGCGGCCCCAGTCGGTATCGCGCACCGCATCGGCCAGCGGCAGGATGGTGGACTCGACCACCGCATGCAGATCGGTGTCGCGGCCCTCGGCGACCAGCCGGTCCAGATAGCGATGGCGAATCACGTTGATCTGGTGCAGCCGCCGGTTCAGCAGATGGCTGACCAGCGCCTCGCGCGAGCCGAAGTGGTAGTGCAGCGCGGAGCGGTTGCGCTGCCCGCTCTCGATCACGATCTGCCGCAGCGGCACCTGCTCGACGCCATGCTCGGCAAAGAGCCGCTCGGCGATCTCCAGCATCCTGGCCGCGGTGCCGGGCACCTGGGCGTCGTCCTCGGCGGCCGGCGCAGCTGTCTTGCGCCGCCCCGCCGTCTCGGCGTCCTCGCCGATCACCGAGCGAATCTGTTTCAGCTTCATGCGTGCAATCCGCGTTTTCCCCGCGACCATCGCGAGGTTCGCTGTCAGCATAGTCGGGTCGCGCCGTTCTAATACTAGGGATTAACCCGAGAATTCCGGCGCCGCCAACGACGTGCCGGGCGCATCGGGGTAATCCCCAGATTTTCGAATCGCGATGCGGCGCTATGGTGTTCCGGACCCGCGTAATACGACGTATTAAACGCGAGCGGGCAACGAAAACACCGCAAGACGCGGAGGAGACACGGCATGAAGCGATGGTGGATCACGGCGGCGGCCGCCGGCATGATGGCGCAGGGCGCGCATGCGCAATCGTCGGTGACCTTGTATGGCGTGGTCACCGCCAGCCTGCAGTACGTCAACAATTCGCAGAACGTCAGCGGCGGCGTGCTGGCGCCTGGCAGCGGCTCGCGCACGATGCTCAATTCGTCGGGCATCGCGCAGTCGCGCTTCGGCCTGCGCGGCACCGAGGAGCTCGGCGGCGGCACGCAGGCGCTGTTCGTGCTGGAGAACCAGTTCAACACCGACGATGGACGGATGGGGCAGAACGCGATGTTCGGCCGCCAGGCCTTCGTCGGCCTGAAGAACGACAAGCTCGGCCGCATCACCTTCGGCCGCCAGTACACCTCGTCGTTCCTTGCGCTGGGCAGCTTCACGCCGGTCGCCTACGCGCCCGAGTTCGAGCCGGTGGTCGGCATGGCCGGGCCGAACTTCCGCGAGAACAACATGGTGCAGTACCAGGGCAAGTTCGGGCCGTTGTCGCTGCACACGCACTGGTCGTTCGGAGAGCGCACCGGCAGCCTGGCGGCGGGCTCCGCCTATGGCATCGGCGTGTCGTACTACACCAACGGCTTCGGCGTGGCGGCCGCCTATGACGAAGTCAAGACGCTGAACGCCGCGCAGGCTGCCGGCGCCTCGTCCTCGGGCGACTACGGCCGCGACATGCGGGCCTTCCTGGCCGGCAGCTACGAGATCGGCGCGTTCAAGTTCGTCGCCGGCTACCGCTGGGGCAACTCGGTCGCGCCCGGCGAGGGCACCCCGACGCTGCTGCCCCACCGCGACGACATGTATTGGGCCGGCGTGCACTGGCAGACCACGCCCGCGCTGCGGCTGAGCCTGGCCTGGTACTACGACGACATCAAGCGCGCCGATATCGGCGGCGCCAGCGTCAACCCGGCCAATCCGCAGCAGTACCTGGCGCTGGCGGACTACCGCCTGACCAAGCGCACGGATGTGTTCGCCGGCGTGATGTACGCGCGCAATGCCTCGCTGAACTGGGACAACATCGCCTACCTGCCCAACGGGCAATCGGTCGGCTACGCGCCGGCGACCTCGCAGGTCTACTACAAGCGCCCCGACGCGAAGGGGCAGCTCGGCATCTCGCTGGGCATCCGCACCATCTTCTAGACACCACGACGCAAGCCATGGAAAACACCACGACCGATCCCGCCCTCGCCGCGCGCCTGCGCGAGGCATTCATCTATACCTTCCCGGCGCACGACCTCGCTCAGGTCCGCTGGCAGATCACGCAGAACCCGCAGAATCGCAACCGCGTGCCCGTCAATGGACTGCTGCATTACCGCCGGTTGCTCGACCATCGCGCCCGCACCGTGACGCAGCCCAACAACGACACGCTCTATACGCTGTCGTACCTGGCGCTGCACGACGGACCGATGCTGCTGCGGCTGCCCGACATGGGCGAGCGCTACTACAGCATCGCGCTGCTGGACATCTTCACCAACAACTTCGCCTGCATCGGCAACCGCACCACGGGCACACGGGCGGCCGAATTTCTGCTGGCGGGGCCGGACTGGGCCGGCGACGCGCCGGCCGGTGCGCGGCTGGTACGCTGCCCCAGCAACGACGTCTGGCTGCTGGGCCGGTTGCTGGTCGATGGCGAGCACGATCTGCCGGCGGTGCATGCGCTGCAGGACGCGATCGGCCTCGAGCCGGTGGCACGGCGGGATGGCGGAAATGGCGCCGATGGCAGCGATGGCGGCCTGCTGAAGACCGTGCCCGACGAGGCCGATCCGGCGCGCTATCTCGATCTGGTCAATGAGGTGCTGGGCCGCAATCCGGTCCCTGCCGACGAGCGAGACCTGGTGGCGGGCTTTGCCGAAGCCGGCGTCCGCCCGGGCCATCGCGACGTCTTCGCGCAGTTGCCGGCGCCGGTCCAGCAAGCGTGGCGCACGATGCTGCCGGCGCTGCGCAAGGAGCTGGCGCGCACGCCGGGCTTCGGCAACGGCTCCGAATCGGGGCCGTGGCAGTCGGGCCCGGACCATCTGGGCAACTTCGGCAAGGACTACACCTACCGCGCCCATGTGTCGCTGATCGGACTGGGCGCGCTGGAACGCGCCGAGGCGATCTACGCGACCTGCGTCAACGATGCCGCCGGCGAACGGCTGGACGGGGCCCGTGCCTACCGGCTGCATATCCCGCCGGCGATGCCGGTCGACGCGTTCTGGTCGCTGTCGATGTACGAGTTCGCGCCCGATGGGCGGCGCTTCTTCACGGAGAACCCGATCGGCCGCTATACGATCGGCGACCGCACGCCGGGGCTACAGGTCAACGCCGGCGGCAGCATCGACCTGTGGCTGCAGCATGCGCGGCCTGAGCCCGCGCGCGAGGCAAACTGGCTGCCCGCGCCGGCCGGACGGTTCTCGCTGACGCTGCGCTACTACCATCCGCGCGAGGCGCTGCTGTCGCGGCGCTTCGTGCAGCCGGCGCCGGAGCCGATCGGCAGCTAGCGCGCGTCGCGCACCGGCTCGGCGTGACCGGCGTGGTCGGCGTGACCGGCACGGCAATGCGCCACGGCCGGCGCGGCCAGGCCGGCCAACTGGC
>NZ_AMPR02000007.1:0-15135 GCF_000307735.3 Cupriavidus sp. HPC(L)
GGGCGCGTTCATGCCGCCTCCCCGGGCGCCGGACGGCGCAGCGTGACGCGCAGCCGCGCCCCGGCCAGGCGCGGCTGCTGCTGGTAGACGTGGTCCTCGATGGCGACGTCGCCGCCATGCTGCTGCACGATCTCGCGCACGATCGCCAGGCCCAGGCCGCTGCCTTCGGTGCTGGTGCCCAGCACGCGATAGAAGCGCTCCATCACGCGCGGCCGCTCCGCCGGCGGAATGCCGGGCCCGGTGTCCTCCACGTCCAGATAGGCGAACGGCTCGAACGGGTCGGCGCTGACCCGCACGGTGGCGTGGCCTCCCGGCGGCGTGTAGCGGATCGCGTTGTCGAGCAGGTTGTTCAGCATCTCGGTCAGCATCAAACGGTTGCCCTGGACCATCACCGGATGGTCGGACGCATCGAGGCCCAGGTCGATGCGCTTGGCCCAGGCCTGCGGCAGCCAGTCCTTGACCACCTCGCGCGCCAGCGCGGCCAGGTCGAGCGGCGCCATATTGCCGCTGCCGGCGAAGTTCTCCATGCGCGCCAGCGACAGCAGCTGCGTGACCAGATGCGCGGTGCGCTGCGAACTGCCGGCGATCTGCGCCAGCGATTTGCGCAGTTCCTCGGGCGACTGCTCGCGCTGCGCGAGTTCGGCCTGCATGCGCAGCCCGGCCAGCGGCGTCTTCATCTGGTGCGCGGCGTCGGCGATGAAGCGCTTCTGCGTCTGCACCGATTGATCGAGCCGCTCGAGCAGCTCGTTGAACGAGGCGACCAGCGGCGTGATCTCCTGCGGCGCGGCCTGTTCGTCGATCGGGCTGGTGTCGCCCGGATTGCGCGCGCGGATGCGCTGCTGGATCGCGGTCAGCGGCGCCAGCCCGCGCGACAGCCCGAACCACACCAGCAGCACCGCCAGCGGCAGGATCACGAACTGCGGCAGGATCACGCCCTTGATGATCTCGTTGGCCAGCCGCGCGCGCTTGTCGAGCGTCTCGGCGACCTGTACCAGCACCGGATGGCCGCCCGGCACCGCCGGCATCTCGACGTAGGTATACGCGACGCGCACGTCGTTGCCGGCGACCTGGTCGTCGCGCAGCGATACCAGTCCGGCGTGGCCGCGGTCTTCCTCGACCGGCAGCGGCAGGTCGCGATCGCCGGCCACCAGCTCGCCGCGCGTGCCGACCACCTGGTAGTAGACCGCGTCGGTCTCGTCGGCGCGCAGGATCTCGCGAGCCGACAGCGGCAGCTGCAGCGTCACGCCGCCGTTGACTTCGCGCACCTGCTGCGACAGCACGATCGCGCTCGATTCGAGCGCGCGATCGTAGGGCCCGTTGGCGATCGACTTGGCGACCAGATAGGTGACCGCGATGCTCAGCGGCCACAGCAGCAGCAGCGGCGCCAGCATCCAGTCGAGGATCTCGCCGAACAGCGAGCGCGGCGAAGCGTGCGCGGCGTCGTCCTCCAGATGGGGCAGCGCGTCGGCCAGCATCTCGTCGCTGACCTCGTCCTCGGCGCTGGGGGCGGAGGCGGCGCGCCGGCGCGCGTCGGTCGGCGCCGGCGACGGGCGTTTCCAGGGCAGGCGCAGCGGATACATGCGTAGGGCGGGAAGGAGCGGGGCGGCCGGTGGCCGGGCAGGGTGGAAGAGAAAGCCGCGGCGTCGCTGGCGTCGGCGTCGGTGTCGGCGTCGGTGTGGATGTCGCCGTCTGCTCGGTCAGGGATGCGCCGTGGCCGCAGCCGGCTGGAATTTCTCCAGGCAGTAGCCGAGTCCGCGCACGGTGGCGATGCGGATGCCGCCGACCTCGATCTTCTTGCGCAGCCGGTGCACGTAGACCTCGATCGCGTTGTTGCTGACCTCCTCGCCCCATTCGCACAGATGGTCGACCAGCTGCTCCTTCGACACCAGCCGGCCGGAGCGGGTCAGCAGGATCTCCAGCAGGCCGACCTCGCGGGCCGACAGGTCCAGCATCTGGTCGTTCAGATAGGCGATGCGGCCGACCTGGTCGAACGCGAGCGGACCGTGCCGCATCAGCGTCGCGCCGCCGCCGGTGCCGCGCCGCACCAGCGCGCGCACGCGCGCCTCCAGCTCGGACAGCGCGAAGGGCTTGGCCATATAGTCGTCGGCGCCCAGGTCCAGGCCCTTGACCCGCTCGTCGACGCTGTCGGCCGCGGTCAGGATCAGCACCGGCACCATCGCGCCGCGGGCGCGCAGCCGCTTGAGCACCTCGAGCCCCGGCATGCGGGGCAGCCCCAGATCGAGAATGACCAGGTCGTAGGCCTGCGTCGACAGCGCCGAATCGGCTTCCATGCCGTTGGCGACATGATCGACCGCATAGCCGGAATGGCGCAGGGAACGGGTCAGGCCGTCGGCCAGCACGTCGTCGTCTTCGGCAATCAGAATGCGCATGGTGGTCTCCCCTGGCCTGGCAGGCGTGCGCTGGCGGGCGCCGCTCCCCGTGTCGTCCCGATCGGCATGCGCACTATGGGATGAAATGGGGCTTGCCAAGCATACTGTTTTTTTATACAGTACCCGCTGATTCCAGGCGGGCGCATGGGGCTGGATCGCAACCGAGGCCACGCGTCGGAGATCGCGCCGGTCAACCGGGCATTTTTGAGCCGATGCTGATTCACGGCTGCCATGCTCCGCCTCTAGAATGCGTTGCCGCAGCGCGCTCCGACGATGCAGACCGCCGGGGTGGCGCGGGTCGGGCGCGTGGGTCTGCGTAACGAGTGGCCGCACAATATCGGCTTCGAATAGCAGGCGGCGCGCCGCATGCGGCCTATTTATACACCATTGACGGAAGGACGACCATGGATGACGGCAAGAAGGCAGCTGGCGTGAGCGCCGAGAAGCAGAAGGCGCTGGCCGCCGCGCTGGCGCAGATCGAGAAGCAGTTCGGCAAGGGCTCGATCATGCGGATGGGCGATGGCGAGGTCGAGCAGGATATCCAGGTGGTGTCGACCGGCTCGCTGGGCCTGGATGTCGCGCTGGGCGTCGGCGGCCTGCCGCGCGGCCGGGTCGTCGAGATCTACGGCCCGGAATCGTCGGGCAAGACCACGCTGACGCTGCAGGTGGTCGCCGAGATGCAGAAGCTGGGCGGCACCTGCGCGTTCGTCGATGCCGAGCACGCGCTGGACGTCAACTACGCCAGCAAGCTGGGCGTCAACGTCGGCGACCTGCTGATCTCGCAGCCGGACACCGGCGAACAGGCGCTGGAAATTACCGACGCGCTGGTGCGCTCCGGCTCGGTCGACCTGATCGTGATCGACTCGGTCGCGGCGCTGGTGCCGCGGGCCGAAATCGAAGGCGAGATGGGCGACGCGCTGCCTGGCCTGCAGGCCCGCCTGATGAGCCAGGCGCTGCGCAAGCTGACCGGCACCATCAAGCGCACCAACTGCCTGGTGATCTTCATCAACCAGATCCGCATGAAGATCGGCGTGATGTTCGGCTCGCCGGAAACCACCACGGGCGGCAACGCGCTGAAGTTCTACGCCTCGGTCCGCCTCGACATCCGCCGCATCGGCTCGATCAAGAAGGGCGACGACGTGATCGGCAACGAGACCAAGGTCAAGGTGGTCAAGAACAAGGTGTCGCCGCCGTTCCGCGAGGCCTTCTTCGACATCCTGTACGGCCAGGGCATCTCGCGCCAGGGCGAGATCATCGACCTCGGCGTGGACGCCAAGATCGTCGAGAAGTCGGGCGCCTGGTACAGCTACAACGGCGAGAAGATCGGCCAGGGCAAGGACAATGCGCGCGAATTCCTGCGCGAGAATCCCGATATCGCCAACGAAATCGAGAACAAGGTCCGCGCCGCCCTCGGCGTGGTGCCGATGAACGGCACGCCGGCGCTGGCGGAAGAGTAAGCGGGTCGATGATGTTCTCCCTCTCCCCCTCAGGGGAGAGGGTGGGGAGAGGGGATGGTTTCCATGCGCGATCGCATGCGAAGCGCCGCTTGCCCTCTCTCCTAGCCCCTCTCCCGCAAGCGGGAGAGGGGAGTCCTCCCGAGCATCGCGATCGCGCTACATCCCAAGCCGTCTTCATGCCCCGTCCCCCGCTGTCCCTGAAAGCGCGCGCGGTCGGCTACCTGTCGCGCCGCGAGCATAGCCGCGCGGAGCTGGCGCGCAAGCTGACGCCGCATGCCGAGTCGCCGGAGGAACTGGAGCGCCTGCTCGATACGCTCGAGCGCGAGAACTGGCTGTCGAACGCCCGCTTTGCCGAGAGCCTGGTGCATCGGCGCGCCAGCCGCTATGGCGCTTCCCGCGTCATGCAGGAAGCCCGCACCCACCAGCTCGACGGCGAGCAGTTGGCCGACCTGCAGCAGCAGTTGCGGGCCACCGAACTGGAGCGCGCGCGAGAGGTCTGGCGCAAACGCTTCGGCGTCGCGCCGGCCACGCCGGAGGAAAAGGCCAGGCAGCTGCGCTTCCTGACGGCACGCGGCTTTTCCCAGGCGGCGATCAGCCGGGTGATCCGCGACGCCGACCTGCCGCCGGACGAGCCGCCCGAGTGAGATGGTTCGAATGAACGGCGTGCCGGATCGGCCCAGAGGCAGAGTGTGATGCGAACGCCCCGGTAGCCCGATCATCCGTGCCGACAATCGGGCCCGACACTGCACACATCCGGGTATTCCCGGCCAATGTAGTTCGGCATGTTAAACTCCACGAGTTTTCCGCAAGCGTGCCGCGAATTCGTGCGCCCGCAGCAAATCGCCTTCAGGCGCCGGTTCCGCCGCGCCTTCCCTTGTCACAGCCTGGTGCCATGCCGCTTTCCGCCCCCGTCAATCGCGCCCTGCGTCATCGCCGCGCCATCACGGCCGAGGCGTATCTCCGCGAAGACGGCCTGTGGGACATCGAGGCCCGGCTCACCGACACCAAGCCCCGCGACATTCCGCTCGCAGGCGGCGGCGTGCGGCCAATCGGCCAGCCGCTGCACGACCTGTGGCTGCGCGTGACCATCGACCTGCGCATGAACGTGGTCGACGCCGAGGCCTGCTCGGACTGGGTTCCCTATCCCGGCCACTGCGACACCATCGGCCCGGCCTACCGCCAGCTGATCGGCCTGAACCTGATGAAGGGCTTTCGCAAGGCCGTGCGCGAGCGCCTGGGCGGCGTGGCCGGCTGCACCCATCTGACCGAGCTGGCCGGGATCCTGCCGACGACGGCGATCCAGGCCTTTGCTGGCGACGTCTTCAAGATTCGCGACGGCGCCAGCGACGACAGCAATCCCGAACCGCCCTATCAGCTGCATGGCTGCCATGCGCTGCACTTCGAAGGGGAAGTGGTTCGCCAGTTTTACCCGCGCTGGTACGGACACCAGCCGAAACCGAGAGTCCGGGCCGATGCGCCCGCGGCCTCGCCGCCGCAGTCACCGCGGGCCCAGCAGGCGATTGCCGACGACGACGGCGCCGCCTCGCACCGGTCCACCGGAACCTCCGGGTGAGGTGCCGGGGTCCCCACCGAGATCTCGACCTCTCCCGCTTCATCACCACGCTTTACTACCCGGCTTTTCTACCCATTTACGCCTACCCGAAAGGAAACACGCATGAATATCCATGAGTACCAAGGCAAGGAAATCCTGCGCAAATACAATGTGCCGGTTCCGCGCGGTATCCCCGCATTCTCGGTCGAAGAAGCGCTGAAGGCGGCCGAACAGCTTGGCGGCCCGGTGTGGGTCGTCAAGGCGCAGATTCACGCCGGCGGCCGCGGCAAGGGTGGCGGCGTCAAGGTGGCCAAGAGCCTGGACGAGGTCAAGACCTACGCCAGCAACATCCTGGGCATGCAGCTGGTCACGCACCAGACCGGTCCGGAGGGCAAGAAGGTCAATCGCCTGCTGATCGAAGAAGGCGCCGACATCAAGAAGGAACTGTACGTCAGCCTGGTCGTCGACCGCGTGTCGCAGAAGGTCGCGCTGATGGCCTCGAGCGAAGGCGGCATGGACATCGAGGAAGTCGCCGCGCAGACCCCCGAGAAGATCCACACGCTGATCATCGAGCCGTCGGTCGGCCTGACCGACAAGGATGCCGACGACATCGCCCGCAAGATCGGCGTGCCCGACGCCAGCGTGCCGCAAGCCCGCCAGGCGCTGCAGGGCCTGTACAAGGCGTTCTGGGACACCGACGCCTCGCTCGCTGAAATCAACCCGATGATCCTGACCGGCGACGGCAAGGTGATCGCGCTCGACGCCAAGTTCAATTTCGACTCGAACGCGCTGTTCCGCCACCCGGAAATCGTCGCCTACCGCGACCTGGACGAAGAAGATCCGGCTGAAATCGAAGCGTCGAAGTTCGACCTGGCCTACATCTCGCTCGACGGCAACATCGGCTGCCTGGTCAACGGCGCCGGCCTGGCGATGGCCACCATGGACACCATCAAGCTGTTCGGCGGAGAGCCGGCCAACTTCCTCGACGTGGGCGGCGGCGCCACCACCGAGAAGGTGACCGAGGCCTTCAAGCTGATGCTGAAGAACCCGAACGTGCAGGCCATCCTGGTCAACATCTTTGGCGGCATCATGCGCTGCGACGTGATCGCCGAAGGCGTGATCTCGGCGTCGAAGGCGGTGCAGCTGGGCGTGCCGCTGGTCGTCCGCATGAAGGGCACCAACGAAGACCTGGGCAAGAAGATGCTGGCCGAGTCGGGCCTGCCGATCATCTCCGCCGACACCATGGAAGAAGCGGCCCAGAAGGTGGTGGCCGCGGCCGCGGGCAAGTAAGGAGCAGTCTGGCTACCGGTAAAAATACTGTCGTCCCCGCGTATGCGGGGACCCAGCGTCTTCCCCTGCTATCGTGCGCGACGCCTATTTCGTTTATATGCTGGCAAGTCAGCGAAACGGAACGCTATACACGGGCGTCACGTCGGATTTGTTGAAGCGGGTTTGGGAACACAAGGAAGGCCTGGTCGACGGTTTCACGAAGCAGTACGGCGTCAAGCAGTTGGTCTGGTACGAGGTGCACTCGTCTGCGGAAGCAGCGATTACCCGGGAAAAGCAGATCAAGAAATGGCGGCGTGACTGGAAGCTGAGATTGATCGAAGACAGCAATCCCTACTGGAACGACCTGTACGCAGGCCTGACTGCATAAGACACTGGGTCCCCGCCTTCGCGGGGACGACGGAAAGGAAACGCAAATGAGCATTCTGATCAACAAAGACACCAAGGTCATCACCCAAGGTATTACCGGCAAGACCGGCCAGTTCCACACCCGTGGCTGCCGCGACTACGCCAACGGCAAGAACGCGTTCGTTGCCGGCGTGAACCCGAAGAAGGCCGGCGAGGACTTCGAGGGCATTCCCATCTACGCGAGCGTCAAGGAAGCCAAGCAGCAGACCGGCGCCACCGTGTCGGTGATCTACGTTCCGCCCGCAGGCGCCGCCGCCGCGATCTGGGAAGCCGTCGACGCCGATCTGGACCTGGTGGTCTGCATCACCGAAGGCATCCCCGTGCGCGACATGATGGAAGTCAAGGACCGCATGCGCCGCGAAAACAAGAAGACGCTGCTGCTCGGACCGAACTGCCCGGGCCTGATCACGCCGGACGAAATCAAGATCGGCATCATGCCTGGCCACATCCACAAGAAGGGCCGCATCGGCGTGGTGTCGCGCTCGGGCACGCTGACGTATGAAGCCGTGGGCCAGCTGACCGCGCTGGGCCTGGGCCAGTCGTCGGCCGTCGGCATCGGTGGCGACCCGATCAACGGTCTGAAGCACATCGACGTGATGAAGATGTTCAACGACGATCCGGACACGGATGCCGTCGTGATGATCGGCGAGATCGGCGGTCCGGACGAGGCCAACGCCGCCTACTGGATCAAGGACAACATGAAGAAGCCGGTGGTCGGCTTCATCGCCGGCGTCACGGCGCCTCCGGGCAAGCGCATGGGCCACGCCGGCGCGCTGATCTCGGGCGGTGCCGACACGGCGCAGGCCAAGCTGGAGATCATGGAGTCCTGCGGTATCAAGGTCACCAAGAATCCGTCGGAAATGGGCCGTCTGCTGAAGTCGATCCTGTAATACGGACCGGGACCGGTCCCGCCGGTCCGATCGGCCGGCGCCGCGTTTCCACGGCGGTGTCCCAAAGGCAATGCCCTCGCGCCCTGCGAGGGCATTGTCGTTTTGGCGCCACTGGAGCAGCCAACAGATCATTTTCTGATGTATTTGCCGGTTTGTTGAAATCAAAACGAAAGGTTGCTGCGGTACATCTCCATGTCTTGGGCGTCAGACATCCGAAACGCCGCAGTCGCGCCGTGCGCAGGCCCCCGCGCCGACGTTCCTGACACCCCGTCTTCATTCCAATTCCAATATCGACTTCGAGGAGCCACGCAGTGGAATTGCTGTCGTCCACCACGTTCTGGATCGCACTGGGATCCATCATCCTGACCAATATCGTGCTGTCCGGCGACAACGCCGTCGTGATCGCGCTGGCCTCGCGCAACCTGCCGCCCGCGCAGCAGAAGCGCGCGATCTTCTGGGGCAGCGCCGCCGCGATCATCATGCGGGTGGTGCTGACCGTCGCCGCGGTCAAGCTGCTGAGCCTGCCGTACCTGAAGATCGTCGGCGCGATCCTGCTGGTCTATATCGGCGTGCAGCTGCTGACCGGCGATGACGGCGACGAAGGCCACGACGCCAAGGACAATATCTGGGCCGCGATCCGCACCATCCTGATCGCCGACCTGGTGATGTCGCTGGACAACGTGGTGGCAGTCGCCGCCGCGGCGCAGAAGGGGCCCGAGGGCAGCCAGCTGCTGTTGCTGGTGGTCGGCCTGGGCCTGTCGATTCCGCTGATCGTGTTCGGCAGCACGCTGCTGCTGAAGGTGATGGAACGCTTCCCGGTGATCATCGTCGCCGGTGCCGCGCTGCTCGGCTATCTGGCCGGCGAGATGCTGGTCAGCGATCCGGTCGACGCCGCCTGGTTCGAAGTCCATGTGCCGCACGCCCACCTGGTATTCGGCGCGGTTGGCGCGATCCTGGTGGTCGTGCTCGGCAAGCTGATGCAGAAGCGCGGCGCGCGGACCGCCTGACGCCACGCGCGGCCGTGCTGCCCTGCGGGGGATGCGGCCATGCGAAACGAGCCCGGCACGCCTTGGCGTTGCCGGGCTTTTTTTCATGGCGCACTTCGTCGAAGCGAACCGTGCGCGCGAGCGCTGGGCGCAGCGCCTCGATGCCAAATTTTGTGAACGGGCGGCAAAGCGCGTTCGGCCGGCTCGATACTGTCGGCCTTCGTACCGTTCGGGAGACGCTCCATGCCAGTCGCCGCTCGCTTGCCGCAGGGCCGCCGCGCCGATCGCGCCCATTGCCCCCATCGCCCCCATCGCGCCTTCACGCTGATCGAACTGATGGTGGTGGTCGCCATCATCGGCATCCTGGCCGCGATCGCGGTGCCGCAATATCGGGACGATACAATTCGGGCCAGGCTGTCGAGCGTGCTGACGGCGGCAGCGCCGTTGAAGATGGCGGTCAGCCTGTGCGCGCAGGAAGCGGGCGGCGTGCTGGACGATTGCAATGGCGACAATGCGGCCGCGGCGATCCCGCGGTTCGCGCCGAACCGCGAAATCGCGCAGGCCACCGTCAGCGGCCCGGGCGTGATCACGCTGACGCTGGCCGCCAGCGGACTGGGAGCCGGCGTCGACGGCAGGGACATCACGCTGCGGCCATCGGTCAACGCGACCTCGGTCAGCTGGGAGATCGCCACCACGATCGAGAACGTGGTCGCCAGGCAGTATGTCCTCAGGAACAGCCAGTCGCCGGCCGATACATCGCAGGCGAGGGCGTAGTCGGGTAGTGGCGCCGTTGTCATCGCGGACGACGCCAACCATGCCCGGCTGCGCAACGATCATCTCGGCGACGCGCCCAAGGGCACGTCGCCTTCGTCGGGAATCGAATGTGAATTTGCGCAGGAACATTGCGCTGGAGTGCGCGTGCCCGCTGTTGGCGATGGCCGTCGCGTTGCCGCCGCTGGTGTCCAGACATACGTTGCCGCTGGCGACCTTCTACGGCGAGTGGGCGTCGGCGCTGGCCTTCGTCGCGCTGGTGCTGTGGTCGGCGACCTTGCGTCCGCCGGCGCCAGCCACGGGTACTGCCGCCGCTGCCGCTGCCGTTGCCACTATCACGCCCACCTCGCCCACCTCGCCCGGCGGCATCCCGCTGGTGACCGCATTCTGCCTGTGGCTGATCGCGCTGGGCGCGGGCGCCACGCTGGCCGGCCAGCCTGACGTGACGGGCAGCCGCGGCCTGACGCTGGCTGCCTTGCTGATCGGCGCGGGCACCATCTGGGCCGGCCATCGCTATCGCCGCGCGCTCGATGCCGACGCGGTGCTGACCGCGGTCGCCACGGCTTGGCTGGCGGCCGGGCTGTTCGGCACGCTGGCCCAATGGGTGCAATTGTTCCGCCTCGAGAGCGACAGCCTGGGGCTCGTGTCCGACTACTTCTACGAGACCAACCGCCGGTTGTGGGGCAATCTGAACCAGCCCAACCACCAGGCGACCGTCCACGGCCTCGCGCTGGCGGCGTCGGTCTGGCTGGGCTCGCGCGGCAAGCTGCGTGCGGTGCCGTGGCTCGTCGCGGTGGCGCTGATCGAAAGCGGCGTTGTGCTGTCCGGCTCACGCACCGGCGTGCTGCATGTCGGGCTGGCCGCCTGCTATGCGCTGGTCGCGGCCTGGCTGGCGCGCTCGGCGGAGGATGCGCCATCGGCGTCGGCATCGAGACGCTGGAGCCTGCGCGGTCCCGCCGGGCTGGTGTTCGCCGCCGCGGCGCTGGTCGCGATGCTGATGTTGCTGCAACCGGCCATCAAGGCGGCGGGGCAGGCGTTCGGGTGGTCGCTGTTCGACACCATGGCGCAACTGCAGGCCGGCGACCAGATCTCCGCGCGCGGCGCGCTGTGGTCGCACGCGTGGGCGATGTTCGTCGCGCATCCGTGGTTCGGCGTCGGCTGGGGCGAATTCGGCTGGGCACAGTTCGAACAGCTGGCGCGGCTGGGCATCGTCGTCGAGATGTCGCTGCATGCGCACAACGCCGTGCTGGACCTGCTCGCCAAGACCGGCATCGTCGGCACCGCCGGTGTCGCGGTGTTCCTTGCCGCGTGGCTGTGGCGCGTGGTGCGCGCGCGGCTGTGGCGGGCCGATACGGCCGAGCGCGCCCGCACTGCGGCGGCGCTGACCTGGCTGGCGATGCTGTGCGCGCATTCGATGCTCGAGTACCCGCTGCACTACCTGTATTTCCTGCTGCCCTTCTGTTTCCTGCTGGGATGGCTCGAGCCGGCCGCGCTGACAGTGGCCCGGATGCCGCGCGCGCTGGCGACGGCCGGCTCCGCGGTGGTCGGCGTAGCAGCCGCGCTGGTGCTCGCGACCATGTGGCAGGACTACCGCCGCGTCGAGGCCCGCGAGTACGCCAGTTCGGCGCGGGTCGACACGTTGCCGGCGCCGAAGCTGTGGTTCGGCCAGCATGCGGAGGCCCACCGGGCCGAACTGGCTCCGCTGACTGCCGACGGCGCCGATGCCTGGCTGCCGCCACACATCGCCGCGCTCCACCTGTTGCCGACACCGACGATGATCGCGCGCGGGGCCTGGCTGCTGGCGCTGAACGGCGAGCCGGAGCGGGGCCGCGAATGGCTGGAGCGGCTGCGCTACTACTATCGCGGCGACGAGGCCGACCAGTTCGCGCGGGTCGCCGGCTATTGCGACGGCGTCGGTGCCACCCGTCGGCCGCAGGAATTCTGCGAGTGGGTCCGGCAACACCAGGCCGCCGGACCGATACCGCGGTAGGGCGGTAGCCGAAAGGGGGAATGCCGCGCTGCGGCAAGCGGCGGAGGCCGCCGTTTCCGTAGAAGCACGGGTCTGCGGCATTTCATCCGTCGGCACGATTTGTCACGCCAGTTCCGGCCCATAGACTCGCCCGGTGCCTGTGTCACACGGGAGGGACGAATGCGGATTGGCAAGCGCGGGATTCTGACGGCGGCTGTGCTCGCGCTGGTGGCCGTCATCACCACCGAGGTGCTGGCGCGCGCCGGCCTTGGGCTGGGCGATCCGCCGCTGTATCAGGCCGACCCCGAAATCGAATACCTGCTCAAGCCCAACCAGCGCGTGAAGCGCTTCGGCCATCGCTATGTGGTCAACCGCTTCGGCATGCGCTCGGAGGATTTCGAGCCGAAGAAGCGCGCTCCCGGCGAGCGGCGCGTGCTGGTGTTCGGCGATTCGGTCGTCAACGGCGGCGCGCAGGTCGACCAGGGCCGGTTGGCCACCGAGCAACTGCGCGCGCGGCTGGGGCAGGACGGCAAGGTGGCGACCGTCGGCAACGTCGCCGCGTTCAGCTGGGGGCCGGGCAACTGGCTGGCCTATGCGCGGCGCTTTGGCTTTCTCGACGCCGATACCGCGATCATCGTCGTCAACGGCGCCGACTATGGCGATGTGCCGACCTTCGCGCCGCTGCGGCAGGACACTCATCCGTCGCAACCGCCGCTGTCGGCGCTGGTAGAGGGTGCCACCCGCTATCTGCCCGCCTATCTGGGACTGGACCAATCGTCGGGACCGCCGCGCGAATCGACCGATGCCGACCGCGCCGCCTCGCTGCGCGATCTGGCGGAGTTGATCGTGATGGCGAAGCGCGCCGGCCTGCAGGTCCGGCTGGTGCAGCACTACGAGCGCGACGAACTGGACGGCGCCGGCCTGCCCGCCGGTCTGGAAGCCTTCTCGCGGCTGTGCGAGGAATACGAGGTGCCGATCGTCAGCATGCGCGACGCAGAGCGCCGGGCGCGCGACGTGGCCTATCTCGACGAGATCCACCTGAGCCCGGAAGGGCAGGATCTGCTCGCCGACGCGCTGCTCGCCGCGGCCAACATGCCCGTCGGCCGTCACGTCGCGGCCTTCGGCCCGCGCCGCTAGCAGGGAAGCCGGGAAGGCTCGCTTTGCGGGCCCGATACAGCTTGCTCTGCTGCTTGCCGGCCCCTTGCCGCCCCTTGCCGCTCCTGCCGCCGCCTCACTGCGCCACCCAATCCCCCGACTTGCCGCCATGCTTCTCCAGCAGGCGGATGTCGCCCATCACCATGCCGCGGTCGGCGGCCTTGCACATATTCGGCCGTCATTGCGATTGGCCGCTTGTCAATCTCCCTTCTCGTAGCCTTATCTTCTACCTTCGCCCTGATGTCACTATTACTTTAAAGTAATTCAAGCGGGCCGAGAAACAGAAAGGTAGTCTGATACTAGGGCCCCATGGTGGCAAGAGAGGCGTGTCGGCGGGTTAAGGGGCCTTGGTAATATATGCCAGATGCAATACGAAAATACGTGTCTGCCAGCGAGCGCGTAACGGCGAGTGCACGAGCAGAGAATGCCGACTAAGCAATGACATCCCTACGAAATATCCTTGAAAAACTAGCACCCGACCACAGAAGCGCATTGCTTTGGTTTCAAGAGCATCAAGGTATGGAGGTTCCCTGGCCTAAGCCAATGTCGAATGGTGTTTTTCTAGTCAATAAGGCGAAGGGTATCCATAAGCCAGCAGGACTAGAGTACGCGCTTAGTGTCCGCCAGTCTCTTAAAGGCCCATATGCTGATGTTGATCCGGTAGTACGCCCCGACGGAACGTGGACATATACGTACTACCAGGAGCGGGCCGATCCGGCGAAGCGAGATAGCCAGTTCACCAACGTTGCCTTGCTGGCTTGCATGCGCGATCGCATTCCCGTGGGCGTAATCCGCCAAATTCATCCTAAGCCGAACCCGCGGTATTGGGTACAGGGTCTCGCACTCGTCGAAGAATGGAAGGACGGGTATTTCCGATTGGAAGGCTTTGGCCCGTCAGGTGAACTCCACTTGCAGGGGTCTCAAATTGCCGCTGCGGGCAGGCTTATTACGGAGGATGAAACCTTCGATCCCTGCAGCATTGAAGACGCTCGTCGATGGATCCGCGCTTCAATCGTTCGGAGGCAGGGTCAAGGAATGTTCCGTGCGGCAGTCTTGGCGGCGTATGGGGGGCGTTGTGCAATTTCCGGGTTTGGCGTGCCAGAAGCGTTGGAGGCGGCTCACATCTACCAATATTTAGGCGCACAGACCAATGTCGTCACAAACGGCCTGCTCCTGCGCAGTGACCTCCATGCGCTATACGATCTTGGGCTTCTCGCCATTGAGCCCATGTCGATGACCGTCATGCTATCGCCCCGGCTGCTTGACAGTGACTATGGGCCACTAGTGGGCCAAGCTATACGCCTGCCCCTACATAGAACTCATTGGCCCAACACTGCGGCGTTGGAAAGGCACGCATCGTGGGCGAAGAGCACATGGGATGAGAAGATAATCAGGTCGACGGCGGCGGCCGGCGTGGGGCACGCACCACGGATTAACAGCACACCTTAAAAGTGCCCCACTAAAGCCACCCAAAAAACCCTCGCCTTACTCCGCCACCCAATCCCCCGACTTGCCGCCATGCTTCTCCAGCAGGCGGATGTCGCCCATTACCATGCCGCGGTCGGCGGCCTTGCACATGTCGTAGATCGTCAGCAGCGCGACCTGCACGCCAGTCAGCGCTTCCATTTCGACGCCGGTCTGTCCGCGCGTCTCGGCGCGCACGGTGCAGCGCACGCAGCTGGCCGCCTCGTCGAGCGCGAAGTCGAGCGCGACCTTGGTCAGCGCCAGCGGATGGCACAGCGGGATCAGGTCGGCGGTGCGCTTGGTGGCCATGATGCCGGCGATGCGCGCGATGCCGAGCACGTCGCCCTTCTTTGCGGTGCCGTCGCGGACCAGCGCGAAGGTCTGGGGCGCCATCGTGATGGTGCCGGTCGCGATCGCCACGCGGTGGGTGGCGTCCTTGCCGCCGACATCCACCATGTGTGCCTGGCCGGCGGTATCGAAGTGAGTGAGCTTGCTCATGGTTGGCGTCGCAGGGTTCGGGGTGGAAGCGAGAGAGGACCGAGGGAAACGAGGGAAACCGAGGGAATTCTGGAAAGGCCGGACAGCGCGGCAGGCGCGGCGGCGGGCGCGGAACGGTCGCGCCAGGCCGCTATCATAGCAACATGCTGATTTTCCGCCCCGTCGCCCGGCCCGTTCCGCCCGCCGATGCTTGCGCCGATGCTTGCGCCGCCGGACGCCCACGCGCGACGCCCGAATCGCGCCATGCCGGTCCCCGCCATCCGGCGCTGCGTCGCCCGCTGGCCGCGCTGCTGATGCTGGCGCTTGCC
>NZ_AMPR02000006.1:0-15230 GCF_000307735.3 Cupriavidus sp. HPC(L)
CTGCGTGACCTCGCCCAGGTAGACGCCGTCGGCGTCGACCACCGGCAGCCAGCTGGTGTTGTGCTGGTACATCCGCGACAGCACGATGCGCAGATGCTCGTCGAACGCCGCGGTCGCCGCGAACGGGCGCAGCACGTCGCCGCAGGCCTGCTTGCCCGCGGCCGGATTGCGCGCGTCGCGGCGCGCCACATAGCCGAGCGCGCGCTGGTCGCGATCGAGCACCGGCAGATAGCGCACGTCGGCGTCGTCCATCAGCGCCAGCGCCTGCGCCAGCGGCATCTGCGGCGTCGCGGTGGCGCCCATCGTGGCGGCGTCGCCGGCGCGAACCAGCAGCAGCCGCTTGAGCGTGTTGTCGTGGCCGACGAAGGCCTGCACGAACTCATCGGCCGGATGCGCCAGCAGCGCGTCCGGATGGTCGAACTGGACCAGCTTGCCGGCGCGGAACACCGCGACCTTGTCGGCCAGCTTGATCGCCTCGTCGATGTCGTGCGAGACCATGATCACGGTCTTGCCCAGCTGGCGCTGCATCTGCAGGAACTCGTTCTGGATGCTTTCGCGGTTGATCGGATCGACCGCGCCGAACGGCTCGTCCATCAGCAGCACCGGCGCGTCGGCGGCGAGCGCGCGGATCACGCCGATGCGCTGCTGCTGGCCGCCCGACAGCTCGCGCGGATAGCGCGACAGCATCCGGTTCGGATCGAGCTGCACCATCGCCATCAGCTCGCGCGCGCGTTCGCGGCAGCGCTGCTTGTCCCAGCCCAGCAGGCGCGGCACCACGGTGATGTTCTGCTCGATCGTCATGTTCGGGAACAGGCCGATCTGCTGGATCACGTAGCCGATCTTGCGGCGCAGCGCGACTTCGTCGATGCCCGCGGTGTCCTCGCCCTCGATCCGCACGCGGCCCGAAGTCGGCGGGATCAGCCGGTTGATCATCTTCAGCGTGGTGGTCTTGCCGCAGCCCGACGGGCCGAGGAACACGCAGATCTCGCCGCGCGGCACCGTCAGCGACACCGAGTCGACCGCGCGCACCAGCGCGCCATCCTTCTGCGTGAACGATTTGCTCAGTTGGTCCAGTTCGATCATGTGCGGATTCCTTTGGGCGTCAGCACGCGCTGCAACCATTGCAGGCACACGTCCGCCACGATGGCGAGCAGGCTGACCAGGACGGCGCCCACCGCGAGTTTGCTCATATTGCTCTGGCTGATCGCTTGCAGGATCAGCACGCCGAGGCCGCCGGCGCCGATCAGCGCGGCGATGGTCGCCACGCCGATGTTCATCACCACCGCGGTGCGCACACCGCCGAGGATCACCGGCACCGCCAGCGGCAGGTCGACCAGCCGCATCCGTTGCCAGGTGGTCATGCCGATGCCGCGTCCGGCCTCCTGGATGCCGCTGTCGATGCCGGCCAGCGCCACGTAGGTGTTGCGCAGGATCGGCAGCAGCGAATACAGGAACACCGCGGTGACGGCCGGCAGGTAGCCGAGCGCGTGGCCGAAGCGCGCGAACACCGGGATCATCAGGCCGAACAGCGCGATCGACGGGATCGTCAGCACCACCGTGGCCAGCGTCATCATCGGCGTGGCCAGCCAGCGCCAGCGCGTGGCCAGGATGCCGAGCGGCACGCCGATCAGGATCGCCAGCCCGACCGCCGCGCCGACCAGTGCCAGATGCTCGCCGGTCAGTTTCAGCAGCGTCGGCCAGCTGTGTTGCAGGTAGGAAATCAGGTCCATGGATTGTCCGTGGTTGTCCGTGTTGTCTGCGCCCGAGCGGGCGTCAGATCAACCCGTGCTGGCGCAGGAAATCGGCCGCGACGGCGTCGACCGGTTTCTGTTCGATGTCGACGCGGTAATTCATCTCCGTCATCGACGCGTTGTCGAGCGCGGCGGCCAGCGCGTTCAGCAGCTCGGCCAGTTGCGGGTGGGCGTCGAGCACCGCCTTGCGCACCACCGGTACCGCCTGGTAGGCCGGGAAGAAGCCCTTGTCGTCGCGCAGCAGCACCAGGTCGAAGCCCTTGACGCGGCCGTCGGTGGCGTAGACCAGGCCGGTCTCGACCTGGTCGTTGCGCAGCGCGGTGTAGACCAGGCCCGGATCGAGCTGGATCACGTCGCGGCGCGCCCACGGCAGCCCGTAGGCGGCCTTCAGCGGCTCGAGGCCGTCGGGCCGCGCGGCGAATTCCATGTCGACCGCGAAGTGGTGGCGCTTGTCCTCGCCGCCAGCGCGGATCTTGTCGGCGAGCTCGGACAGCGTGCTCACGCCAGCCGCCTCCGCACGGTGGCGCGGCATCGCCAGCGCATAGGTGTTGTTGATCGTCGAGGGCTGCAGCCACACCAGGCCCTTGGCCGCATCGAGCGACTTGACGCGGGCGTAGCTCTGCTCGGCATCGAGCTTCTCCTCGACGCGGTTGAAGACGATCAGCGCGGTACCGGTGTAGTCCCACACCACGTCGAGCTGGCCGCTCTCCATCGCCTGCCGCATCAGCGTGCTGCCCAGGCCCGCCGTCAGCTCGGTGGCGAGGCCCTTGGCGCGCAGATACTGCGAGGTCATCGACGACAGGATCAGCTGCTCGGTGAAGTTCTTGCCGCCCACGCGCACGGGCGCCGCATCGGCGGCCGTCGCCGGAGCGTTGACGAGCAGCGCGGCGGCGCCGAGCAGTGCGGCCAGCCACGCGCGCGGACGAAGCGATCGCATCATCGTCATGGTGTTCTCCTTGATGTTCCGCTGGGTGTTCCGCTGGATGGTCCGCGTCATGCCGCCAGCCCTCGCCGGCGCAGATAGAAGCGTCCGCCCGCGGCGAACAGCGCGTCGAGCGCCAGCGCCAGCAGCGCGGTGGCCGCGGCGCCCAGCAGCAGCAGCGACGGCTTGTTCAGGTAGATGCCGGGGAAGATCATTTCGCCCAGGCTGTTGGCGCCGATCAGGAACGACAGCGGCACGGTGCCGACGTTGATCACCAGGCTGGTACGCACGCCGGCCAGGATCACCGGCATCGCGTTGGGCAGCTCGACCCGCAGCAGCCGCTGGCGCGGCGTCATGCCGATGCCCTTGGCCGCCTCTAGCAACGCGGGCGGCAGGCCGCGCAGGCCCTCGCAGGTATTGCGCACGATCGGCAGCAGCGAGGCCAGCCACAGCGCCAGTATCGCGGGGCGCTCGCCGATGCCGAGCACCGCCAGCGACAGCGCCAGCACCGCCAGCGACGGCACGGTATTGCCGATGTTGAAGACCTGCATCAGCCGGTCGGCCCAGCGCCGCAGCGCCGGCCGCGACAGCAGGATGCCGGCCGGCACGCCGGTGGCAAGCGCCAGCGCCATCGACCACGCCACCAGGCGCAGGTGATCGGCCACGTCGTAAAGCAGGCGTTCGCGGTGCTCGGCGACCGCATCGACGCCGACCCAGGCCAGCAGGCCGGCCAATGCCAACACCATGAAACCGGTCCAGCCGAGTCCACGCCAGATTCGCTGCGACATCTTTTCTCCCGTAAGCCAGCCGGCGTCGCGATCGGCGGATCGGCGGATCGGCAGATCGGCCAAGCGGCGACAGGCGGCGGCAAAAGCGCGGCACGACAGGCGCACCAAGGCGCGACGGCCGCGACGGCGGTCCATGAAGGACGACGGCAACGGACCAGCGCGATGGCGGGACCCGATGGGGACATGCGCCATGACGGCGGACCCGGCCGGGTCCAGACTAGATTGGTGCTGTCCGCCATGACCGGCGGGATGCCGGCGGACGGACGGTGGGCGCCCATCGCCGCACAAGGGGGCGAGACGGTGGGGGCCCGGTGACGGACCGCGGGTGCCGCCCGGAACGGGCAGGCGCCAGCGGCCCTGGCGCGGCGCTGCGGATCGGTGCGACGGTCGGTGCGGCGTCGGCAGGAGCCGGACGGACGCGGACGGTCGCCAGACGGTAAGTCCAGACCTCGCAGGCCAGTGGCAGCGCAAAATTGAAAGTTCCGACGCGCCGCCGGTCAATCGGCCGTGGTCGCGAAATCGGCCACGGTGAGCGCGAAGCTCAAGCGGCTAATTTGCAACAACGGATGGCAAAGAGGTCGCTATTCTAACCAACTTCAGCGATCTTGTCACCCCACCCGTCGGCCGGCCGTCTTTTGGGGGCTTTTTGCGCGTCCCGGGGCCTGGCCAAACGCCTGACAAGGCACCCGGCATGCAGCGATCCGCGTTCCAGTGGCGTTCACAAACCAGGTCCCATCATTCCATCAATAGAACGCTCTTTTGCCCTGTTCCCGGCTACCGCTTTCCCGCCAAACCCTTACATTGAGGGGGTACCGCGGCGCGAGGCGCCGCTCGCGAAGACACAGGAGATCGACATGGACGACATCCGCAACCTGAACGAATTGACCACCGTGCCGGCGACCGCCGAGGAAGCGGTGCGGCGCACCCGCACCATCGACCGCGTGGTGCGCGGCATCGCCACCTCCGACGGCGCCGGCGTCAAGCTGACGCGCGTGCTGACGCAGAACCTGCAGCGCCGGCTCGACCCGTTCCTGATGCTCGACGCCTTCGGCACGGACCGGGCCGACGACTACATCGGCGGCTTTCCGGCCCACCCGCATCGCGGCTTCGAGACCATCACTTACATGCTGGCCGGACGCATGCGCCATCGCGACAGCGCCGGCAACGAGGGCCTGCTGGAAAACGGCGGCGCGCAATGGATGGTGGCCGGTGCCGGCGTCGTGCATTCGGAGATGCCGGAACAGCAGGATGGCCGCATGGAGGGCTTCCAGCTGTGGCTGAACCTGCCGGCCAGCGACAAGATGACGGCGCCCTGGTATCGCGACCTGCCCGCCGCGGCGATCCCGACCGTCGCGCTGCCGGGCGGCGCGGTGGTGCGCGTGCTGGCCGGCGCCTCGCACGGCGTGCAGGGCGCGATGACGCGGCCCGTCACCGAGCCGGTGTATCTGGACGTGTCGCTGCCGGCGGGCCAATCGTTCGCACAGGCGATCCCCGCCGGGCATAACGCCTTCGTCTATGTCTATCGGGGCGAGGTCAGCATCGGCGAGGGCGACGCGCTGGCCGCGCTCGACGCGCAGCGGATGGGCGTGCTGGCCAACGAGGCCGACGCCGACGGCGTGATCGTCAAGGCTACGCAGGACGCGCGCTTCCTGCTGATCGCCGGCAAGCCGCTGGGCGAGCCGATCGTGCAGTACGGACCGTTCGTGATGAACAGCGAGGCCCAGATCCACCAGGCGCTCAGCGACTTCCGCGACGGGCGGTTCGAGGGGAAGGTACAGAGCGCGGGGTAAGGTCGGGAAGCGGCGCGATGCGCCACGGCCCTCTCCCCCGGCCCCTCTCCCGCAAGCGGGAGAGGGAGAACACCTTCCGATCAACGAAACGCTGCTGGTTCGCTTCCCTCTCCCGCAAGCGGGAGAGGCGAACACCTACCGACTCACCAGACGCCGCTGGCTTGCTCCCCTCTCCCGCTCGCGGGAGAGGGGCCGGGGGAGAGGGCAGCGAGACTGGGCCGCCTTGCGCCCTACCCATTCCCCTCCACCGCCTCCGCCACCCCCTTGCCCTTGCGCAGCCGTGCGCGCAGGTCGCCGATCATCGGCCAGATCAGCACCAGGATGGCCAGCGTCATGATGGTGCCGACCAGTCCGTTGGACCAGAAGATGTCGAGCGAGCCCGACGACACCAGCATGGTCTGGCGGAACGCATCCTCGGCGCGGTCGCCCAGCACCAGCGCGAGCACCAGCGGCGCCAGCGGATAGTCGAGCTTCTTCAGCACGTAGCCGATCACGCCGAAGCCCAGCATCAGCCAGACGTCGAACAGCGCGTTGTTGACCGTATAGGCGCCGATCGCGCAGACCACCAGGATCAGCGGCGCGATGATCGAGAACGGGATGCGCAGGATCGCGGCGAACAGCGGCACCGTCGACAGCACCACCAGCAGCCCGACGATATTGCCCAGGTACATGCTGGCGATCAGCCCCCAGACGAACGGGCCCTGCTCCTGGAACAGCAACGGCCCCGGCTGCAGGCCCCAGATCATCAGGCCGCCGAGCAGCACCGCGGCGGTGGCCGAGCCGGGAATGCCGAGCGCCAGCATCGGCAGCAGCGCGCTGGTGCCGGCCGCGTGCGCGGCGGTCTCGGGCGCGACCACGCCCTCGATATTGCCCTTGCCGAACGAGTCCGGATCGCGCGCCATGCGCTTGGCCACGCCATAGCCCATGAACGACGCCGCGGTGGCGCCGCCCGGCGTGATGCCGAGCCAGCAGCCGATCGCCGACGAGCGCAGCACCGTCATCCAGTAGCGCGGCAGCTCGGCCCAGGTACGCAACACCACCTTCAGGTCGATGCGCGCCTGCTTGCCGCGGAAGGCGACGCCCTCCTCCATCGTCATCAGGATCTCGCTGATGCCGAACAGCCCGATCACCGCCACCAGGAAGTCGAAGCCGCGCAGCAGCTCGGTCGAGCCGAACGTCATCCGCAGCGTGCCCGAGACCGTGTCCATGCCGACCGCCGCCAGCAGGAAGCCCGCGCACATCGCGATCAGGATCTTGGGCTTGGCCTCCTTGCCCATGCCGACGAAGCTGCAGAAGGTCAGCAGATAGACCGCGAAATATTCCGGCGGGCCGAAGCGCAGCGCGAACTTCGCCACCAGCGGCGCGAGGCAGGTGATCAGCAGCACGCCGGCCATCGCGCCGAGGCACGAGCCGGTGAAGGCCGACGTCAGCGCGCGGCCTGCCTCGCCGCGCTGCGCCAGCGGATAGCCATCGAAGGTGGTCGCCACCGACCAGGCCTCGCCCGGGATATTGAACAGGATCGACGTGATCGCGCCGCCGAACAGCGCCCCCCAGTAGATGCAGGACAGCATGATGATGGCCGAGGTCGGATCCATCGAGAACGTCAGCGGCAGCAGGATCGCGACGCCGTTGGGGCCGCCCAGCCCGGGCAGCACGCCGACCACGATGCCGAGCAGGATGCCGACGAACATCAGGCCGACGTTCTGCCACGACAGCGCGACCGAGAAGCCGTGCATCAGCGCGTTGAATTCCTCCATGGTGCCCCTCCTAGAAGCCGAGCGCCGCTTCCAGCGGCCCCTTCGGCAGCGGCACCCGGAACTGGATCTCGAAGATCCAGAACAGCACCAGATTGATCCCCGCGCCCAGCAGCACCGCCCGCCACCATTCGGCCTTGCCCACCGCCATCATGAAGCCGGCGATGAAGATCGCCGATGCGACGTAGATGCCGAGCCAGCCGATCAGCGCGACATAGACGGACAGCGGCAGCAGGATCACGCAGACCTGCCGCAATTGCTGCCAGCTGGCGAAGATCGCGTCCGCTGGCGTGCGCCACGCCTGCCATGCCACGGCCAGGCTGCACACCAGCACGATCACGCCGACGCGCAGCGGAAAGTAGCCGGCCTCCGGACCGTCGGCGGCCCAACCGGCGCCGATGCGGTGATTGCTCCAGATCACCACCGCCGCGGCCGCCAGCAGCAGCGCGGCCACCGCCAGCTCGACCGCGCGCAGCGACATGCCGCGTGCGCCCGCATCGGCATGATCAGCGTGCGCGGCGTCCGCGGCGGCGGCCGCATGCTCTTGCTGTGTTTCCATCGAAAGCTCTCCCAGTCGGTGCGCGCGGCGGCCCGCGTCGAGCCGGCCGCGCGTCGTTGGCGGTGCCGGCTCAGCGCGCGGCCATGAAGCCCGCTTCCTTCAGGATGTCGCGGTGCGCGTTCTCGTCCTTGACGAGGAAATCCTCGAGCGCCTTGCCCGCGACGAATTCGCTCTTCAGCGCATTGCGCTCGAGGTACTCCTTCCACTCGGGCGTGGCGACGATCTTGCGCATCAACTCGACGTAGTACTTCTGCTGATCGGGCGTGATGCCGCCGGGCATCATGAACACGCGCAGCATCTGGTACTGGACGTCGAGCCCCTGCTCCTTGCAGGTCGGCACGTCGCGCCAGCTCTGCGACTGGGTGACCTTGGCGGTGTAGCCCATCCGTTCGGGCGCGAACACGCACAGCGCGCGATGCTCGCCGGCGCGCCACTGGCCGATCGATTCGGACGGGTTGTTGACGTTCGCGTCGATATGCTTGCCCGACAGCTGCGTGGCCGCCTCGCCGCCGCCCTTGTACGGCACGTAGATGAACTTCGCGCCGGTCTTCTTCTGGATCAGCGTGGTGATGATCTGGTCCTCGCGCTTGGAGCTGGTGCCGCCCATCTTGACCTTGCCGGCGCCGGCCCTGGCGCCCTCGACGAACTCGGCGACGGTCTTGTACGGGGCCTCGGCATTGGTCCACAGCACGAACTCGTCCTGCGCGACCATCGCGATCGGCGTCAGGTCGCGCCAGCTGAACGGCAGGTGGCTGACCATCGGCACCGTGTACAGCGCCGACGATGTCACCAGCAGCTTGTGCGCATTGCCCTGCGACGCCTTGGTGTCCATCAGGCCCTCGGCGCCGCTGGCGCCGGCCTTGTTGACCACGATCACCGGCTGGTTCATCAGCTTGTGCTTGGCGATGATGCTCTGGATCGAGCGCGCCATCTGGTCGGACGCGCCGCCCGCGCTGAACGGCACGACGATCTCGACCGGCTTGGTCGGCTCCCATGCCCATGCCGCGGCCGGCGCGCCGCCGATCGCGAGCGCGGCTGCGCCGAACGCGCCGAACGCCAGCATCGAACGCTTGCCCTGCTTGCTGTGCTTGCTTTGCATTGCCTGTCTCCTCGTTGGAATGTCACATCGGTCCGCCGCGTGCCGGCCGTCGAGCGGCCTTGTCCGGTCTGTGCGGCGGACTGGTTTGCGGCCGGAACGGCAACGGTGCCGGCCTGTCCTCCCTGTATTGCTACCCCCCTCGCTAGTCCGTCACCGCCGCCGCTGCGCGCGCCGTCAACGCCGCGGCCAGCACGCGCGCCACGTGCCAGGCCTGCGCGTCGGCACCGTCAAGGATCTGATGGCGGCAGCTGGTGCCGTCGGCAACGACGATGGCGTCGTCCGTCCGCGCACGCACGGCCGGCAGCAGCGACAGCTCGGCCATCGCCACCGACGCCTCGTAGTGCTCGGCCTCGTAGCCGAAGCTGCCGGCCATGCCGCAGCACGAGGACTGGATCGGCGTGACCTTCAGCTCGGGAATCCAGCCCAGCACCGTCTGCACCGGCGTGAACGCGTCGAAGGCCTTCTGGTGGCAGTGGCCATGCACGAGCGCCTCGCGCTGCGGCAGCGGCTGCAGCGCCAGCTGCTTCAGGCTCAGGCGCCCCGCCTGACGCTCGCGCACCAGGAACTCCTCGAACAGGAAGGCGCCGGCGGCCAGCCGCGCCGCCTCGTCGCCATAGCCGTAGCCGAGGAATTCGTCCCGCAGCGACAGCAGACAAGACGGCTCGAGCCCGACGATCGGCACGCCGCGCGCGACGTACGGCTGCACCGCGTCGAGCAGCCGCCGCGCCTCCTGCCGTGCCTGCTCGACCAGGCCTGCGGCCAGAAAGGTGCGGCCGCAGCAGAGCGGACGCTCGCCGGACCGCATCAGCGGATGCACGGTGTAGCCGGCGGCTTCGAGCACCGCCTGCGCGGCGCGCGCGTTCTCGGGCTCCATGTGGTTGTTAAAGGTGTCGACGAACAGCACCACTTCCCGCTGTCCCCCGGCGGCCGCATCGACAGATGAATCGCCAAACGAAACGGCCACGGAAGCGGTGTCCGTCGCAGCGCCGGCGCCGGCAGTGGCCGGGGTGGCATCGCCGCGGCCGGCACGCGCAATCGTCGACAGAAACGAACGCTGCCAGCGCGGCAGGCTGCGCTGCGGCGCGAAGCCCAGCGCGCGCTTGGCCCAGTCCGACAGCAGCGGAATCCGCTCGGCCAGCGCCATCAGGCCGGGCATGCGGCTCGCCAGCGGCGCATAGCGCGGCATGAAGGCCACCAGCCGATCGCGCAGCGTCAGCCCATGACGCTGCGCCCACGCATGGCGCGCCTCGATCTTGAGCCGCGCCATGTCGACGCCGGTCGGACAGTCGCGCTTGCAGCCCTTGCACGACACGCACAGGTCGAGCACTGCCTTGACGTCCTCGCTGGCCAGTCCTGCCTCGCCGAGCTGGCCCGACACCGCGAGCCGCAGCGTGTTGGCGCGGCCGCGCGTGACATGCTGCTCGTCGCGCGTGACGCGGTAGCTCGGGCACATGGTGCCGGCGTCGAACTTGCGGCAGTGGCCGTTGTTGTTGCACATCTCGACCGCGGCGGCGAGCCCGCCGGTGCTGTCACCGCCGCTGCCCGGCGGCGTTTCCTCGCCGCTCAGCGGATCGCGGCTGACGTTCCAGGCCGACCAGTCGAGCGCCGGCTGCAGCGGCAGACGCTGGTAGCCGGGCGGAAAGCGGAACAGCTCGCGCGTGTCCATCTTCGGCGGTCGCACGATCTTGTCCGGATTGAAGCGGTTGTCCGGATCGAACAGCGCCTTGATCTCGCCGAAGGCGGCATGGATGCGTGGGCCGTATTGCCAGGCCACCCATTCGCCGCGGCACAGCCCGTCGCCGTGCTCGCCCGAATAGGCGCCCTTGTACTCGCGCACCAGCGCGGCGGCCTCCTCGGCAATCGCGCGCATCTTCTGCGCGCCGTCGCGGCGCATGTCCAGAATCGGCCGCACGTGCAGCGTGCCGACGCTGGCGTGCGCGTACCAGGTGCCCTCGGTGCCGTGGCGATGGAACACCTCGGTCAGCCGGCGCGTGTACTCGGCCAGATGCGGCAGCGGCACCGCGCAGTCTTCGATGAAGGAGACCGGCTTGCCGTCGCCCTTCATGCTCATCATGATGTTCAGGCCCGCCTTGCGCACTTCCCACAGCGCCTTCTGCGCGCCGGCGTCCGGCATCTTGACCACCGAACCGGGCAGGCCGAGGTCGCCCATCAGCTCGTCGAGCGCATCGAGGTCGGCGCGCAGCGCGGCGGCATCCTCGCCGGCGAACTCGACCAGCAGGATCGCCTGCGGCTCGCCGCGCAGCGCCGACGCGATGACCGGGCGGAAGGCCGGGTTGGCCATCGACAGGTCGATCATCGTGCGGTCGACCAGCTCGACCGCGACCGGCGCCAGCCCGACGATATGCTGGGTCATTTCCATCGCCTGGTAGAAGGTCGGGAAATTGACCACGCCCAGCACCTTGTGCGTCGGCAGCGGCGCGAGCTTCAGCGTGATCTGCCGGCTGTAAGCCAGCGTGCCTTCCGAGCCGACCAGCAGATGCGACAGGTTGGCATGACCGTCGTCGGTATAGGCGCGCGGATTCTGGCAGTCGAACAGATCGATGTTGTAGCCGGCGACCCGGCGCAGCACCTTGGGCATGCGCTCGGCGATCTCGTCTCGCTCGCGCGTGGCGATCGCGCGCAGGCGCTCGAGCATCGCCAGCACGCGTGCATCGGCCGGCGGCTGCGCCAGCGAACCGAAATGGCATTGCGCCCCGTCGGCCAGCACCGCGTCGATCGCCAGCACGTTGTGGACCATGTTGCCGTAGGCCAGCGAGCGCGAACCGCAGGAGTTGTTGCCCGCCATGCCGCCGATCGTGCATTGCGCGCCGGTCGAGACATCGACCGGGAACCACAGCCCATGCGGCTTGAGCCAGGCGTTCAGGTGGTCGAGCACGATGCCCGGTTCCACCGTCACCGTGGCCGCGACCGGATCGAAGTCGACCACCTGGTTCAGCCACTTGCTGTTGTCGATCACCAGCGCCTCGCCGACGGTCTGGCCGCACTGGCTGGTGCCGGCGCCGCGCGCCAGCACCGGCGCATGGGCATCGCGCGCGATCTCCAGCGCCAGCAGCAGGTCACGCTGGTCGCGCGGCACCACCACGCCGACCGGCATGATCTGGTAGATCGACGCGTCGGTCGCATAGCGGCCGCGGCTGGCGCGGTCGAACAGCACGTCGCCGCGCAGCTCGCGCCGCAACCGTGTGGCCAGCGGCGAGCCGGGGCCGCCTTCGGCGCGGACGAAGTGCAGCGGCTTGACGATCGGCGAGGCAGCCAATGAAGGGGCCAACGGCGTGGACAGATCCGTCATCGCAGCTCCATCCGCTCAGGCAGCGGCCTTCAGCACCGGGGTGTCGGCATGGGAGGTCAGGTACTCCATCGCCGCCGCGACGCCACTGCCCTGCAGCGGCACGCCCGACAGCTTCAGCCCCATCTCGCAGCCCGACAGCGTCGCCATCAGCGTCAGGTCGTTGCAATCGCCGAGATGGCCGATGCGGAACATCTTGCCGCGCATCTTGCCGAGCGCCTGGCCCAGCGACATGTTGAAGCGTTCGTAGATGCGCTTGCGGACCGCGTCGGCGTCGACGCCGTCGGGCATCATCACGCCGGTCAGCACCGGGCTGTAGACCGCCGGATCCGCGCACTGGATCTCCAGGCCCCAGGCGCGCACCGCGCGGCGCGTCGCCTCGCCGAGGCGCTGGTGGCGCGCGAACACGTTGTCCAGCCCCTCCTCCAGGATCATGTCGAGCGCCTCGGACAGGCCGTACAGCAGGTTCGTGTTCGGCGTGTACGGCCAGTAGCCGTTCTTGTTGGCCTCGATGATCTCGTCCCAGCGCCAGAAGCTGCGCGGCATGCGCGCCTCCTTGCTGGCGGCGATGGCCTTCGGCGACAGCGCGTTGAAGCTGATGCCCGGCGGCAGCATCAGGCCCTTCTGCGAGCCCGACACCGTCACGTCCACGCCCCACTCGTCATGCCGGTAGTCGGCCGAGGCCAGGCCCGAGATCGTATCGACCATCAGCAGCGCCGGATGGCCCGCCGCATCGATCGCGCGGCGCACCGCGGCGATGTCGGAGGTCACGCCGGTCGAGGTCTCGTTGTGCACCACGCAGACCGCGCGGATCCGATGGCCGCTGTCCTCGCGCAGCCGCGCCTCGATCATGTCGGCCTGCACGCCGCGGCGCCATCCCTCGATGCCGGGCAGGCCGAGGAATTCCGGCTTCAGGCCGAGCGACTCGGCCATCGACTTCCACAGCGTGGCGAAATGCCCGGTCTCGTACATCAGCACGGTGTCGCCCGGGCTGGTGGTGTTCGACAGCGCGGCCTCCCAGGCGCCGGTGCCCGAGGCCGGGTAGATGATCACCGGGTGCTCGGTCTTGAAGATCTTGCGGATGTCCGCCAGCACCTTGCGCCCGAGCGCCCCGAATTCCGGCCCGCGATGGTCGATGGTCGGATAGCTGATCGCACGCAGGATGCGATCCGGTACCGGACTCGGTCCCGGAATCTGCAGGAAATGGCGGCCGGCGGGGTGAAAGTCGAGCGAGATCATGGGACTGGTGCCTCCTTGTTGAATTTTGAATTCAAAATACTGTAGCAGCCGAGGTCGGCCAGCCCAAGCGGAAATTGCCCCGGAAGCGCGCTCGTTTACCCGGATTGCCGGCGCCACGCGGGCTGCGGGACAGTTGCCGGCGACTCTGCGCTAGAATGGCCGGGACATCACGGATAAGGACTTTGAATGCAAAATTCCGCCGAAGGGGAACCGCTGCCCGACAGCGGCGCCACCCCGCTGCTGCCCCGGCTGGAGCGCCAGCGCCTGCACGACACCGTGGTCGAGCACCTGCGCAAGTTCATCACCGAGGGCGTGCTCAAGCCCGGCATGAAGCTCAACGAGCGCGAACTGTGCGAGACGCTGGGGATTTCGCGCACGCCGCTGCGCGAGGCGTTCAAGGTGCTGGCCGCCGAGAACCTGATCGAGATCTCGCCGAACCGCGGCGCCAGCGTGTCGCGGATGACCGAGGCCGAGATCTGGGAGACCTTCGAACTGATGGCCGGACTCGAAGCGTTTGCCGGCGAACTGGCCTGCGAGCGCATCACGCCGGCCGAGCTGGCGCAGATCAAGGCGCTGCACTACGCGATGCTGGCCTGCCGCGCGCAGAACGACCTGTCGGGCTACTACAGCCGCAATCAGGAGATCCACGACCGCATCAACGCGGCCGCGCGCAATGGCGTGCTGCGCCAGACCTATCTGTCGATCAACCGCCGGCTCAAGGCGCTGCGCTTCCGCTCCAACCAGCAGACCCAGAAGTGGGACCGCGCGGTGCAGGACCACGAGGCCATGATCCAGGCGCTGGAAGCGCGCGACGGCAAACGGCTCGCCGCGATCCTGCGCCAGCATCTGCTGGAGAAGCGCGAGGCGGTGATGCAGGGCTCGCTGGCCGCGGAGCGCGCCGGCAGCGAGGCGGGCGAGAACACCGGGGCTTCGGCCTCCGCTGCCTGAGCGCCCCAGACAGCCCTTCGAGGGCCCGCGTTCGCCGGGCCTTCCCCCTTTCTTCTCTTTCCCCGCCGCGCATCCGGCATGCGACTTGCAACCGTCCGCCATCCGTTGCGGGGCCTGCAGCAGCGGTCACGGCGGCCGTTGCGAGACCCGCGCACTTATATAATCCCGAGCTGATAACAGGCATTACGCTTCCGTGATGACGCGGCCAGGCGCCCCGGCCATGCTGGCCTTCGCCTTGCCGCTGTTCACTGCTGATCGCTGCCGCCGTACCGTGGCGCCGCTTCCCCGCGGTCTGCCCCGGTGCCGCGCAGTGCCGACGGACGAAGCTGCCACGACAACCAGAGCCGCCTCAGTGACATCCAATTCCACCCCCAGGCTGGCGCTTGCCCATATCGTCAAGCGCTATCCCGGCGTGACCGCCAACGACGACGTCTCGCTGACCGTCGCTCCCGGCGAAATCCATGCCGTGCTCGGCGAGAACGGCGCCGGCAAGTCGACCCTGATGAAAATCATCTTCGGCGCGGTCAAGCCAGACGCCGGCCACATGCACTTCAACGGCGCGCCGGTCGTCATCGACAGTCCGCACGACGCCCGCGACCTGGGCATCGCGATGGTGTTCCAGCATTTCTCGCTGTTCGACACGCTGACCGTGACCGAGAACATTGCGCTGGGGCTGCCGGCCGCGCAGCGAGGCGGCACCTCGATGAAGGCGCTGGCCGCACGGATCCGCGAGACGGCCGCGCGCTACGGCCTGCCGCTCGAGCCCGAGCGCCATGTGCATACGCTGTCGGTCGGCGAGCGCCAGCGCGTCGAGATCGTCCGCGCGCTGCTGGCGCGGCCGCAATTGCTGATCCTGGACGAGCCGACTTCGGTGCTGACGCCGCAGGCGGTGCAGACGCTGTTCGTCACGCTGCGCCAGCTCGCCGACGAAGGCACCAGCATCCTCTACATCAGCCACAAGCTCGACGAGATCCGCGCGCTGTGCCATCGCGCCACCGTGATGCGGATGGGCCGGGTTACCGGCCTGTGCGACCCGCGCCAGGAAAGCGCGGCCTCGCTGTCGCGCATGATGA
>NZ_AMPR02000005.1:0-15387 GCF_000307735.3 Cupriavidus sp. HPC(L)
CGTGGTGGTCGAGGGCGTGCAGAACCTGCGCCCGGGCAGTGCGGTGCGCGAGGCCAGCGCACCGGCTGCGGCGCCCGCCCCCGGGAAGCACTGACGCCATGACGCTGTCCGAACTCTGCATCCGCCGTCCCGTGATGACGGTGCTGCTGGCGATCGCGATCGTCGTCACGGGCATCGTGCTGTACCCGACCATCCCGATCGCCGCGCTGCCCAGCTTCAACTCGCCGGTGATCCAGGTCACCGCGCGGCTGCCCGGGGCGAGTCCCGAGACGATGGCCGCGTCGGTCGCCACGCCGCTGGAAAAGCAGTTCGCCACGATCCCCGGCGTGTCGGTGATCAGCTCGGCCAACACGCTGGGCAATTCCAGCATCACGATCGAGTTCAACAACGACCGCGACATCGATGCCGCGGCGGTCGACGTGCAATCGGCGCTGTTCCGCGCCCAGCGCTCGCTGCCGACCGAGATGAACGAGCCGCCGTCGTACCGCAAGGTCAACCCGGCGGACGCGGCGGTGATCCTGCTGGCGATCAATTCGCCGGCGATGAGCCTGGCCGAGCTGAACGCCTTCGGCGACAACCTGATCGCGCCGACGCTGTCGACGCTGCCCGGCGTCGCGCAGGTGCTGGTCTACGGCCAGAAGCGCTTCGCGGTGCGGGTACGCGCGCGTCCCGATGCGCTCGCTGCGCGAGGCATGACGCTCGACGAGCTGGCCGGCGCGATCTCGCGCGCCAACGCCAACACGCCGGTCGGCACGCTGGACGGCGCGCGCCAGATGCTGACGATCCAGGCCAACCGCCAGCTGGCCGACGCCGACGCCTTCCGCAACATCATCGTCGCCAGCCAGCCCAATGGCGCGCTGGTGCGGCTCTCCGACGTGGCCGAGGTCGAGGACAGCGTCGAGACGCTGAAGACCGGCAGCTGGCTGAACAACGAACGCTCGATCGTGCTGGCGGTGCAACGCCAGCCGGATGCCAACACGGTGGCCGTGGTCGACGCGATCCGCGCCGCGCTGCCGCGGCTGGTGCAGCAGATGCCGGCCTCGGTCAACGTCAATGTGGTCAACGACCGTTCGCGTTCGGTGCGCGAGTCGATCCACGACGTGCAGTTCACGCTGGCGCTGACCGCGGCGCTGGTGGTGATGGTGATCTTCCTGTTCCTGCGCCGCGCCGCCGCCACGCTGATCCCGACGGTGTCGCTGCCGATCTCGCTGATCGGCACCGTCGCGCTGATGAAGGCGTTCGGCTACAGCCTCGACAACGTGTCGCTGCTGGCGATCACGCTGGCGGTCGGCCTGGTGGTGGACGATGCCATCGTGATGCTGGAGAACATCGTCCGCCATATCGAGGAAGGCATGGCGCCGTTGAAGGCGGCGCTGGTCGGCTCGCGCGAGATGGGCTTCACCATCGTGTCGATCTCGGTGTCGCTGGTGGCGGTGTTCATCCCGATCTTCTTCATGCCGGGTGTGATCGGCCTGCTGTTCCACGAGTTCGCCGCGGTGGTGTCGCTGTCGATCCTGGTATCGGCGCTGGTGTCGCTGACGCTGATCCCGATGCTGTGCGCGCGCTTCCTGTCGGCCGAGAACGTGCCGGTCGACGAATCGCAGCATGCCTATGGCGATGCGCCGGCGCACGCTGCGCGTCCGCAGAAGCAGAGCTTCGGCCTGCGCGCGACGCAGTGGTTCGAGAACCTGTTCGAATTCACGCTGCACCGCTATGCGCGCGGGCTCGACTGGTGCCTGGCCCATCGCAAGACCGTGCTGGCCGCGGCCGGCATGACGTTCGTGCTGACCGCGGTGCTGTTCGTGCTGATTCCCAAGGGCTTCTTCCCCGAAGAGGACATCGGCCAGATCCAGGTCAACGCCGACGGCCCGCAGGACATCTCCTTCGATGCGATGTCGACGCTGATGCGCGACGCGGCCGAGCGGATGCGCGCCAATCCCGCGGTCAAGAGCATCGTGGTGGCGATCGGCGGCGGTCCCTCGCCCGCGATCAACACCGGCCGCATGTTCATCGAGCTGAAGCCCGGCGGCGAGCGGCCGAAGATGCCGCAGGTGGTCGAGTCGCTGCGCCGCGACGTCGCCGGCATTCCGGGCCTGAACGTCTATTTCCGGCCGGTGCAGAACCTGCAGCTGGGCGGCCGCGTCAGCAAGGCGCGCTACCAATACACGCTGCAGAGCGTGCAGTCGGGCAATCTGCAGACCGCGGCCGACAAGCTGATGGCCCGCATGCGCGCCGATCCGCTGTTCCGCGACGTCACCAGCGATTCGCAGCAGGCCGGCCTCGAGGCGCAGCTGGCGATCGACCGCGACAAGGCGAACTCGCTGGGCGTGCAGATGCAGGACGTGCGCACCGCGCTCTATACCGCGTTCGGCGAGCGCCAGGTGTCGACGATCTATACGTCGATCGACAGCTATTACGTGATCCTGCAGGCCGCGGATGTCGACCGCATCGACGAGACCGCGTTCTCGAAGATCTATGTGCGCAGCACCAGCGGCACGCTGGTGCCGCTGTCGGCGTTCGCGACCACCGAGCGCCGCGTCGGTCCGATCGCGGTCAATCACCAGGGCCAGCTGCCGTCGGTCACGGTGTCGTTCAACCTGGCCCCCGGCGCGGCGCTCGGCGACGCGTCGGCGCGCATCGACCGCTTCAAGCAGGAAACCGCGATGCCGCAGGAGATCTTCACCAGCTGGGGCGGCGATGCGGCGGTGTTCCAGTCCTCGCAGTCGACCCAGGTGATCCTGCTGATCGCGGCGATCGCGGTGATCTACGTGCTGCTCGGCGTGCTGTACGAAAGCTATATCCACCCGCTGACGATCCTGGCGGGCCTGCCGTCCGCGGCGGTCGGCGCGCTGCTGACGCTGTTCCTGTTCCGCGTCGAGCTGTCGCTGATCGCGATCATCGGCGTGCTGATGCTGATCGGCATCGTCAAGAAGAACGCGATCATGATGATCGACTTCGCGCTGGCGGCGCAGCGCGAGCAGGGCATGCCGCCGGCGCGGGCGATCCGCCAGGCCTGCCTGCTGCGCTTCCGTCCGATCATGATGACCACGCTGGCGGCGATCATGGGCGCGCTGCCGATCGCGCTCGGCCTGGGCGCCGGCGCCGAGCTGCGCCAGCCGCTGGGCCTGGCCGTGGTCGGCGGGCTGCTGTTCTCGCAGGTCATCACGCTGTTCATCACGCCGGTGATCTACCTGGCGCTGGATCGCTTCTCCGGCAGCGGCCCGCTGGAGATCGACGCGGATGGCAACCGCGTGGCCGCGACGGTGGGAGCGGATGCGGGCCGCTGACCGTGGAACGCATCGCGGCGCGAAGGTTGCGGCAACCGCCGCGCTCTCCGCGGCGCTGGCGCTGCTTGCCGGCTGCGCGGCGCCTGCCCATCCGGATGGCGACGCGCATCGGCTGGCCGCCTACCGCTATGTGCTGCTCGGCGAGGTCCACGACAACGCCGAAGGGCATCGGCGCCGGCTCGCGTCATTGACCGAGGCGATCGATGCGGGTTGGCGGCCGGCGATCGCGATGGAGCAATTCGATCGCGAGCGGCAGGCGGATCTCGACCGCGCGCGTCGGGAGCGCCCCGGCGATGTCGATCATCTGATCGCGCAGGCCGGCGCGGCCGGATGGGAGTGGCCGCTGTACCGGCCGGTCATCGCGCTGGCGTTGCGGCACGACCTGCCGCTGATTGCGGCCAATCTGTCGCGCGACGATGCGCGCGGCGTGATGCGCGGCGGTGCGGTGTTCAGCGCGGCCGAGCGTGAACGGCTGGGCCTGGAGCGGCCGCTGCCGCCCGATCTCGCGGCTGCGCAGACGGCCGTGCTCGACGACAGCCATTGCGGCCATTTCCCCCGCGCGATGTTGCCCGGCATGCTGAACGCCCAGGCGGCACGCGATGCGGTGATGGCGGCCGCGCTAAGGGAGCACGCCGCGCGCGGTGTGGTGCTGCTGGCCGGCAACGGGCATGTGCGAAGGGACATCGGCGTGCCGCGCTGGCTCGGTGGGAAGCCCGCCGACGTGCTGGCCATCGCGTATCTGGAAGCGGCGGCGCCGGACGAGGCCGGCGCCTACGACCGCGTCGTGCTGGTGCCGCCGGTGCGGCGCCTCGATCCATGCGGCGCGATGCGCCAGACGCCGCGCTAGGCGCGCGTGCCGCCGCCCCGCTCTCCGCCCCGCTCTCCGCCCCGTTCTGCGCCCTGATCGTGACGGCCGCGCGCGCCGCCGCCCATCAGGTATGGCCATGGCCCCTGTCCCGCCAGCGTATCGCCTGGATTCCGCAGCGGACAGGCTTTCAGCGACAGGCAGCCGCAGCCGATGCAGCCGTCGAGCTGGTCGCGCAGCTGGGTCAGCGTGCGGATGCGCTCGTCCAGGTCTTCGCGCCATGCCGCCGACAGCCGCCGCCAGTCGGCCACCGTCGGCGCGCGTCCTTCGGGCAGCCGCGCCATCGCCTCGGCGATCGATGCCAGCGGCAGGCCCATGCGCTGCGCCACGCGAATCACCGCGAGCTGGCGCAGCACCGCGCGCGCATAGCGGCGCTGGTTGCCGGCGCTGCGCGTACTGCGGATCAAGCCCTTGGACTCGTAGAAATGCAGCGCGGACACGGCCAGTCCGGTGCGGGCGGCAACTTCGCCGACCGACAGCATGTCGGCGGGCTTCGGGCCGCCTCGGCGCGGCGGCCGTTCGGTCGATTCGTCGTGGGAGGGCTGGCTTGGCATGGCGGCATTCCGAGGCTGTTCGCGCGAAAGTCCCAATGCTAGCAGGGTCACGGTTGACCTTAACCCAACTTGAGGTTTGATACTGGCGCCACTCCGTTTCCCTCTTCGAGATTCCCGCCATGATCGAATCGCGCCGTCCCACCTGCAGCCTGCACTTCGTCAATCCGCACGGCCTCTACGACCCCAGTCCGAATGCCTACTCGCATGTCGCGGTCGCAACCGCGCCGGGCCGCATCGTGTTTGCCAGCGGCCAGGGCGGCGAGGACCAGCACGGCACGCTGGCACCGGATTTCCCCGGACAGGTGCGGCGTGCGCTGGAGAACCTGGAGATCGCGCTGCATGCCGGCGGCGCGGACCTGCGCGACGTGGCCAAGCTGACCGTGCTGATCGTCGACCATTCGCTCGAACGGCTGCAGGAGTTCGGCGCCGAATTGCGGCGCATGTGGGGCACGCGCCCGCCGCCCGCCTGCACGCTGATTCCGGTAGCGCGGCTGGCGCTCGACGGCATGCTGTTCGAGATCGAGGCGACCGCGGTCGTGTCGCGCTAGGCGCGGCCGCGCCGCAGTTCAGCGGAACAGTTCAGCCGAACAGTTCAGCCGGACCGCTCAGGCGGACCGCTTAGCCGAACAGTTCCTCGGCGACGGTCGGGTGCAGCGGCATCGTGGTTTGCAGATGCGACAGCCGCACGCCCAGGCGCAGCGCTACCGCGATCGACTGCGCGATCTCTGGCGCGGCGTTGTCCAGCAGATGCACGCCGAGCACGCGGCCGCTGCGCGCGTTGTAAACCACCTTGATCATCGACGGCATCGGGTTGCCGGCGAAGCGGTTCTCCAGCGAGACGAAGCGCTTGATGCGTGTGCCGATGCGCTCGGGCTTGCCAGCCGCTTCGATCGCCGCCGCCTCGGTCAGCCCGACGCTGCCGATTGCGGGCTCGCAGAACACCGCGGTCGGAATCACGTCGAAGTCGGCGCGCTCGCCGCGCCGGCCAAACAGGCGGTCCGCCAGCCAGCGGCCCTGGGCGATGGCGACCGGCGTCAGCTGCGGTCCCTCGGTGACGTCGCCGATCGCATGGATGCCGCGCACGCTGGTGCGGAACTGCCGGTCCACGCGCAGGCCGCGCTGGCCGCGCGCCACGCCCAGTGCCTCGAGGCCGAGGCCTTCGACATTGGGTTCGCGTCCGATCGCTGCCAGCGCCGCCTGGGCGCGCACGCTGTGGATCCGTTCCTTGCCGCTGCTCTTCCCACCGCCCTTCCCGCTGCCGTTCCCGCTGCCGTTCCCGCTGCCGTTCCCGCTCGCTTCGGCCTGCCTGTAGCAGACCTCGATCGCACCGTTGGCCTGGTCGAGCAGCGTCACCTCCGTATTCAGATGCAGCCGCACACCCTTGGCGGTCAGCGCCTCGGCCAACGCCAGCGCAATGTCTTCGTCGAAGTTTTCCAGCAGCCGCGACTCGCGCACCAGCATGTCGACCTTGACGCCGTAGCGCGACAGGATCGATGCCATCTCGACCGCGATGTAGCCGCCGCCGATCACCACCAGCGAGGCCGGCACGCCGTCCCACTGGAACACGTCGTCCGAGCTGCTGGCCAGCTCGCCGCCGGGCACCGGCAGCGGCGTCGGCCGTGAACCGGTGGCGATCAGGATGCGGCGTGCCTGCAGCGTTTCGCCGCCGACGCGCACCTCGCCCGGCGCGCTGATGGTCGCCTCGCCGCGCAGCAGCTGCACGCCGGCTTCCTGCAGCCGCTGCGTATAGCTGGCATGCAGCCGCGCCATCTCGGCCTTGACGCGCACGATGGCGTCGTTCCAGTCCTCGCGTCCGCCGGTATGCGACAGGCAGCCCGACAGGATCGCGGCCCAGGTCGCGCCGTAGCTCAGCATCTTCTTGGGGACGCAGCCGCGGTTGACGCAGGTGCCGCCGATCTGCTCGCGCTCGACCAGCACCACGCGGGCGCCGTGCGACGCGGCCCGCATCGCCGCGGCGACACCTGCCGAGCCGCCGCCGATCACGACGAAGTCGGCCTGGCGCGCGCGCCCGGCGCCGGCGCCCTTGCCGCGCGGCACGCGCTCCATCCGGGGTTCGGCCGATACCTTGCTTGCGCGCTTGCGTTCGTTGTCGTTGCCAGCCTGCCGCTTCGTCATCTATGCCTCCTGCCGCGGCGCGCCGGCCGCGAGAATTGCAAGAACCCGAAGGGAGCAGCCGCTGCGCCGCTCCCGCGCTACGACGCCGGCGCCCGGTCGGCTGGCGCCTCGGCCGTCCATTCGCGCAGGAAGGTTTCGCCATCGCGCCGGCCCAGGTCGTAGGCCAGCGTCATGCCTTCCGGGCGCGTGTAGTCCCAACTGGAGATCGGTACCCGCCGCGACGGCTGCAGATACAGGCGCCGCTGGCCGTTCCACTCGACCACGAAACGGCGCGGGCGCGGATACAGCCGGGTCATCAGCACCAGCACGTCGCCCGGCGTCGGGTCGAGCGCGTCGACCGGTACGTTGTCGACCAGCCCGCCGTCGAGCACCGCGCGGCCATCGCGCCGCAGCACGGGCGTGAACGGCGGCGTGCAGGAGGACTGCAGCAAAAGGTCTGCCAGCTGCTCGGGCGTCGCGCAGTCCTGGGCCCGCACGAATTCGGGATGAAAGCCCAGCGTGCGGCCCAGCCGCGGATGCAGCGTCTTGAGCAGATGCTTGTCGATGTTGTAGGCCAGCAGCCCCGCCATTACCGCCAGCCGCGGTCCGCACCAGCGCGGGATATGGGCCACGCCGACGCGGATCTCCGGCGCGGCCTGCAGCCGCGCCAGGCGGCCGTCCCCGAGGATCGACAGCAGGGCCGCCCGGTAGATGCCGTAGTGCGGAAACACGCGCTGGTTGCCCAGCAGATTGCGCCAGTAGGCGTTGCGCTTGTTGCCGGCCAGCACGCCGCGGTAGTAGTCCATCACCTGCCGCGACTCGTGCGTGTAAATCATGCAGGCGGTGGCAGCGCCGGCCGAGATGCCGGCGATCACGCGCGGGCGCAGCCCGAGTTCGGGGGCGACGGTGTCCCACCAGCCCGCCTGCCACCAGCAGCGATTGCCGCCGCCGGCGAATACCACCTGCTCGAACGGTCCGCCGTACTGCGGTGTGCGCGGCGCCGTGCGCGACGGCGCGGTGCGCGCGTCGGCCGCCATCTCCGGGCGGGTGGCAGACATCGTCACAGCAGCGCGTAGGTGGTGGTGGCCTGCACCGCCAGCTTGCCGTCGGGGCCGCGCAGCGCGATCTCGCCGAACACGACGGTCTTGCCCAGCCGCAGCACGGTCGCCTGCACCAGCATGTCGCCCTCGATCACGGGGCGCATGAAGTTGGTGGTCAGGCTGACGGTGGTCATCGGGCGGAAGCCGCCCAGCGCGCTGGAGATCGCGACGATCATCGCGGTATCGGCCGCGGACATCAGCACCTGGCCGCAGACGACGCCGCCCGCGTGGCGAAGGGAGGGATCGAAGGGCAGGCGCAGCGTGACGCTGTCCGCGTCGACGCGCTCGGCGCGCAGGTTCAGCTGGCGGACCCAGGGCGCCAGCACGCGCTCCAGGATGGCGTCGATGTCGGCGATGGCAAGCGTCGTCTCTGGCATGGCGGCCCGTCGGTGGTCCTCGGTTGTCCTGGCCGCCCGGCTACTCGGTCTCCTCCGGGGCGGCGCGATGTTTCAGCCAATGATACAGGGGGCCGGTACACAGCACCACGAAGGCCATCCGGATCACGTGGAAGGCCGTGACCAGCGGCACGCCGAGCTCGAGCACCTTGGCGGTGATGCACATCTCGGCGATGCCGCCCGGCGTGGTGCCCAGGATCACGGTGGCCGGATGCGCGCCCGACAGCGCCGCCAGCGCCCAGCCGAACAGCGCCGATATCACCAGCGCCACCAGCGTGTACAGCGCCACGCCGGCGAGGAAGCGCGGCGCGGTATGCAGGAACTCGCGCGAGAAACGCACGCCCAGCGAGACGCCGATCAGCAGCTGGCCGGCATGGCTCATCGAGGTCGGGATCGCGGACAGCTCGATGCCGGAGGCGGTCAGCACGGCGGCGGCGATCAGCGTGCCGATGACGAAGGGGTTGGGCAGGTTCAGCCGTTGCATCAGCAGCGCGGCGGCCACCGTGATCGCGATCAGCGCGGCCAGCCCGAGCCCGTCGACGGTGCGCGGCCCCGGGATATAGGTATCTAGGCCATGAATACCGCCATATTGAAAAAGCGCCGGCACGATTACTACCACCAATAACACGCGCAGCGAATGCGCGGCCGCGACCTGGTCGATCCGTGCGCCGTTGCGCTCGGCCAGGTTGGCCATCTCGGAGGCGCCGCCGATCGCTGTGGAAAAGAAGGCGGTCTTGAACGCGACCCCGGTGGTCCGGCGCAGCAGCAGCGCGCCGGCGGTGCCGAGCACCAGCGCGAACAGCGAGCCGGCGATCACGTAAGGCGAGAACTCGATCAGCTTGGCGACCACGTCGGGCGTGAAGTAGAGCCCCAGCGAGGTGCCGATCGCCCATTGGCCGGCGTTGCGGGCCTGCGATGGCGCGCGCAGGTCGGCGCCCATCATGCGGGCCGCGGCCATGGCCAGCAGCGGGCCGATCATCCAGGGCAGCGGCGTGCGCACCCATTCGCACAGCAGGGCGGCGCCCAGTCCAAGCAGCAGCGTCAACAGCGTTGGACGCCAACGGGAGAGTACGGATCGCATGAGAGGGCGGGCTCGCGCCGGGCACGGCGCTGCCTCGTTCTTTTCGTTTCGATGAACCAGGTCGCCCCCGCGGAGGCGGGGGCCCAGCGGCTTGAAGGAGAGTCACTGGGTCCCCGCTTTCGCGGGGACGACGGCAAGTACGGCGCGTCAGCGCGCTATTGTGCCCGCATTCAGTTCGCCGCGTCGGCCACGCCCCGCATCGACGAGCGCCGCGACAGCCAGCGCAGCAGGCGCGGAACCACGACGACGGCCACGGTCAGCGCCAGGATCGACGCCGAGATCGGATGGCGCAGGAACATGGTCCAGTCGCCCTGGCTGATCGACAGCGCGTTGCGCAGCTGCTTCTCCGCCATCGGCCCGAGGATCATGCCGACGATCACCGGCGCGGTCGGGAAGTCGAAGCGGCGCATCGCCATGCCGAGCAGGCCGATCAGGAACAGCAGCAGCAGGTCGAAGGCCGACTGGCGGATGCCGTAGGCGCCCAGCCCCGCGAAGATCAGGATGCCGCCGTAGAGCAGCGGCGTCGGGATGCGCAGCATGCGGACCCACAGCCCGATCGCGGGCAGGTTCAGCACCAGCAGCATCACGTTGCCGATATAGAGCGAGGCGAGCAGGCCCCACACCAGATCGCCCGAGGTCTGGAACAGCATCGGCCCGGGCTGCAGGTTGTAGTTCTGGAACGCCGCCAGCATGATCGCCGTGGTGTTCGAGGTCGGGATGCCCAGCGTCAGCAGCGGCGCCAGCGTGGCGGTCACCGCGGCGTTGTTGGCCGCTTCCGGTCCGGCCACGCCCTCGATCGCGCCCTTGCCGAATTCCTCGGGATGCTTGGTGAGCTTCTTCTCGCTGGCATACGACAGGAAGGTCGGAATCTCGGCGCCGCCCGCCGGGATCAGGCCGAACGGAAAGCCGATGAAGGTGCCGCGCAGCCACGCGGGGATCGAGCGCTTCCAGTCCGAGCGCGACATCATCACGCGGCCGACCTTGTTGAAGGTGCCCTCGCGCTGCGGGAAGAAGGCGTTGAACAGCGCCTCGCCCACCGCGAACAGGCCGACCGCGACCACGACGATGTCGATGCCGTCGTACAGCTCCTGGATGCCGAGCGTGTAGCGGGTCTGGCCCGACAGCGAATCCATGCCGACCAGGCCGATGCCCAGGCCCAGGAACAGGCTGGTCATGCCGCGCAGCAGCGAGGAACCCAGCACGGCCGACACCGTGGTGAAGGCCAGCAGCATGATCATGAAGTACTCGCCGGGGCCGAACTGCAGCGCGACGTCGGCCGCGACCGGCGCGAACAGCGACAGCAGCACGGTGGCGATGGTGCCGGCGACGAACGAGCCGATCGCGGCGGTGGCCAGCGCGGGGCCGGCCAGGCCGCGCTTGGCCATCAGGTTGCCCTCCATCGCGGTGATCATCGTCGACGATTCGCCCGGTGTGTTCATCAGGATCGAGGTGGTCGAGCCACCGTACATCGCGCCGTAGTAGATGCCGGCGAACATGATCAGCGCCGCGGTGGGCTCGACCTTGGCGGTCAGCGGCAGCAGCATCGCCACCGTCAGCGCCGGGCCGATGCCGGGCAGCACGCCGATCGCGGTGCCCAGGAAGCAGCCGACCAGCGCCCACATCAGATTCAGCGGCGTGATGGCGACGGCAAAGCCGTTGATCAGTTGATTGAGCGTATCCATGTTGTTTGTCTCCTCGCCTTGACCTGCGGATTACAGGCCAGCGATCGGCAGCAGCGGCAGGTTGATGCCGAGCAGGAAATCGAACAGCAACCACATCGGCACCGTGATCGCCAGCCCGATCAGCGCGTCGCGGACCAGACGGCGGCTGCCGTAGCCGCGCGCGACGCAGACCATCAGCAGCGTGGACGCCAGCACGAAGCCCAGCGTGCCGATCAGCGCCATGTTCAGCAGCAGGCCGGCGGCGACCCACAGCAGGCCGCGCGGGCTGTGCGGCTGCGAGGGCAGCTCGGCGTCCTCCTCGGGCATCGCGCGAAAGCCGCCGCGCACGCCCTGCCAGGTCAGCAGCGCGCCGCAGATGGCGAGGCCGACGCCGACCAGCGTCGGGACGAAACGCGGCGACAGGCCGGCATAGCCGGATTCGCCGGAGATGTCGCCGATGCCGGCAAGGAAGCAGGCCGACAGCAACAGCACGACGATGCCGATGGCGGTGTGGGAAGGTTTCACGATGGGCTCCGGATCGAGGCCGAATGCGGGCATCGCATCGGCGGGGGCGGAAACTGAACGGGCCGCGGTCCGGGAGGCCGCGGCGCCGGTGCCGCCGTCAGGTCGCGATCGACCCTGACGGCAAGGGGCCTGGAGCGTCTCCAGGCCGGGGTTCGGCGGACTTACTTGGCCACGCCGAGTTCGCGCAGCATCGCGCCCAGCCGGGCCGATTCGGCGTCGACGAACTTGCCGAACTCGTCGCCGGTCAGCAGGAACGGCGTCCAGTCGTTCTTGGCCAGCGCCTGCTTCCACGATGGCGACTCGGTCGCCTTGACCACCGCGTCGGTCAGCGCCTTGCGCTGCTCGGGCGTGATGCCCGGCGCGCCATAGACGCCGCGCCAGTTGTAGATCTCGACGTTGATGCCCTGCTCCTTCAGCGTCGGGATATCGGCGACGCGATCCTTCGAGGTCACCGCCAGCGCGCGCATCTTGCCGCTCTTGATGAAGGGCAGGAACTCGGACACGCCGGCGACGCCGGCCGTCACGTGGCCGCCCAGCACCGAGGCCGAGGCCTCGCCGCCGCCCTGGAACGGCACGTAGTTGATGCGCTTCGGATCGACGCCGATGTCCTTGGCGATCAGCCCGGCCAGGATATGGTCGATCGAACCCTTGGAGCCGCCGCCCCAGCTGACGCTGCCCGGGTTGGCCTTGAGCTGCGCGGTCAGGTCCTTGATCGACTTGATCGGCGAGCTGGCCGGCACCGTGATCACCATCGTGTCGGTGAACAGCCGCGCGATCGGCGTGGCGTTCTTCAGCGTGACCGGGGGCTTGTTGGTCTCGATCGCGCCGACCATCACCGCGCCGGTGACCAGCAGCGCGTTGGGATTGCCCTTGTCGGTGTTGACGAACTGGGTCAGGCCGATGGTGCCGCCAGCGCCGCCGCGGTTGTCGTAGGAGGCGGACTTGGCCACGCCCGCCGACACCATCGCGGCGCCCAGCGTGCGGCCGGCCTGGTCCCAGCCGCCGCCGGGGTTGGCGCCGATCATGAACTTGGCGGTGTCGACGGCGAACGCCGGACCGGCCGCCACGGCGGCGCCGATCAAGGCAAATTGGAACAGGCGGGGAAGTCGAACGAGGTTGCGGCGCATGGCGTCTCCTGCTTGCGATATCGTGGTTTTATGGTTCCAGTGGCCGCTCGGACGGCCATGGCGGCGATTCTAGGAGCCGGAAACTGTCAATAAGCTGTCAAAACTTCAGCTTGTTGACTGGGGTTTACGCTGATCGGGTGGACTTGGGAGGAGATGCCGGCGGTGGTCGGCTGCAATCGGCGGCGATCGAAAGGGGCGGCCCGCGGTATGGCCGGTTCACGCGCCGGCGGCCAGCGGCAGCCGCAACTCGGCCCGCAGCCCCTGCCCCTGGCGGGCCTCGTGCAGCGTCACGCTGCCGCCGAAGCGCGCCGCCATTTCGCGCGAGATCGCCAGTCCCAGGCCCGAGCCGGGCTCGTCGTGACCGACACGGCGATAGAACCGCGCGAATACCTGCTCGCGCTCCTCGGCCGGGATGCCGGGCCCGTCGTCCTCGACCGCCAGGCAGGCGCTGCCCTGCTCGCGCGCGGCCGACAGCGTGATACGGCTGCCGCGCGGCGAGTACTGGATCGCGTTGTGGACCAGGTTGGCCAGCGCCTCGCGCAGCAGCGCGGCGTCGGCGCGCACCGGCAACGGCCGCCCGCCGCCGTCCTCCCAGCCGAAGTCCTGCTGCTTGGCGCGTGCCAGCGGCAGGTAGTCGAGCGCGACCTGGCCGGCCACCGCGGCGGCGTCGATCACCGTATCGGGCACCGCCGCTTCGCCGCCCGCCTCCGCGGTCTGCGCCTCGTGCTGGCGTACCCGCGCCAGCGCCAGCAGCTGGTTGGCCAGGCGCGAGGCCTGCTCCAGCTGCGAAACGATGCCATCGACCGCCTCGCGCGCGGGAGCCGGGTCGCCGCTGCCGTCGAGCTGGCGGCGCGCGAACTCCGCCTGGGTCTTCAGGATCGCCAGCGGCGTGCGCAGCTGGTGCGCGGCGTCGGCGATGAACTGCGCCTGGGCCTGCGCCATCGCGGCCGAGCGCGACACGTGCCGGTTGACCGCATCGACCAGCGGCCGAACCTCGGCCGGCACCGGGCCGACCGCGAGCGGCGTCAGGTCGTCGGGCGGGCGCGCCTCGACGTCGTCGCGCACGCGCTTGAGCGGGCGCAGCACGAAGGTCACGCCGCCGACCAGGATCAGCGCGCTGGCCACGATCAGCAGCGCGTCGCGCGCCAGCGTGTTGCGCCACACGGCGCCGACCAGCGCCGCGCGCGGCTCGGCCGATTCGGCGACCTGGATGATCACGCGCATGTGGGCGTCCGGCCGGTAGACCGGGCGCGCCATCGCGGCGATGCGCACCGGCGCGTCCCGATAGACCGCGTCGTAATAGCGCGGCACGTTGTTGGCCAGCGTGCCGCGCGGCAGCGGCAGGTCGTCGTAGCCGGTCACGGTCTCGACATCGCCCTCGCGTTCGAGCGCGATGCGATAGAACACGCGCGTCTGCGCGGCGGTCTCGAACATCTCCATGGCGGCGTCGGGGAGCGTCAGCTGCACGGTCTCGCCGGCCATGCCGATCGCGTTGTCGATCGCGCGCACCGAGCCGTATAACGAGCGGTCGTAGGCGGTATTGGCGGCGTCGCGCAGCGTGCCGTAGGTCAGCCAGCTGTCGAGCGCCATCATCGCCGCCAGCGCGGGCAGCAGCAGCACCAGCAGCTGGCGGCGCAGGCTGCCGCGCAGCCAGCGCCGCAGTGGCCCGCCCGCGGGACGACCGGGCGGGCTCAAGCGGTGGCCTCCGCCTCGAGCAGATAGCCGAAGCCGCGCAGCGTGACGATGGTCACGCCGTGCCCGGACAGCTTCTTGCGCAGCCGGTAGATCAGCACCTCGATGGCGTCGGGATTGACGTCGGCGTCCAGCGAAAACACCTTGTCGAGCAGTTGCGCCTTGGTCAGCGGCTGGCCGCTGCGCGCCAGCAGCGCGCCCAGCAGCGTCGATTCGCGCGGGGTCAGCGCCAGCGGCGCGCCGCCGAGCGTGAAGCTGCGCGTCTCGCCATCGAACACCAGCGCGCCGCATTGCAGCCGTGGATGGGCGCGGCCGCGGCTGCGGCGGATCAGCGCCAGGATGCGCGCTTCCAGTTCGGCCAGCGCGAAGGGCTTGGGCAGGTAGTCGTCGGCACCGAGGTTCAGGCCGCGCACGCGCTCGTCCAGCGTGTCCTGCGCGGTCAGGATCAGCACCGGCGTGCGGTCGTCGCGCCCGCGCATCGCCTTGAGCACCGACAGGCCGTCCTTGCCGGGCAGGCGCAGGTCCAGCACCACGGCGTCGTATTCCTCGGCCTGCAGCCGCGTGTCGGCCAGCAGGCCGTCGGCCACGTGTTCGACCACGAAGCCGCCCTGCTCCAGCGCACGCGCCACCCAGTGCGCGAGTTCGGTTTCATCTTCGACCAGCAGAATGCGCATGCCGGCCTCCTGCCGGAGTTGGTACGCGGAATAAGGAACGCGGACAAGGAAATCGCAGCGGATCGGGATCAAGGCCAGCGCGTTCGGACGCGATGTCGCCGTGCGGGCGTGCCATGAGGGTGTGCCATGTGGGCGTGCCATGTGGGCGTGCCATGCGATCGTGACTGCGGCCCGATCCGGGCGCCTATAATACCGCTCCACCGTCGCGCCGGTTCGCCGCTTCCGCGGGCGTTGACGCGAACCTTCCCGCCTTCCTCCGCGCCCTGCCGCTTGCCTGTCCTGCCGCCTGCCATGCCTGCCGAACCGACCGC
>NZ_AMPR02000004.1:0-15388 GCF_000307735.3 Cupriavidus sp. HPC(L)
CTTCCCCGTCCTCCCTTCTCGCCGCCCCCCTTCCCCTGGTAGCGCGCGCCGGGGCGGATTGGTGCCCCGATTTCCCTGGGCTAGCGCCGCAGAAACGGGTACGGGTTCGCGCTGTATCGTCCGCAGAATCGGGTACGGATTCGCGGCGCGCCGCCTTTGTCGAACCATCAACAGTCGCAGAAATGGGTACGCGTGCCGATCATGGCAACGGTTCGAAGCCCGCAGAAACGGGTACGGTCCGAGCAATTTTTTTGTGCCGCGCAGAAACGGGTACGGTCTTTTTGGGCTGCGTTCTGCCGGCCGTCAGCGCGCTGTTGGCCGCAGAAATGGGTACGCGCCATGGCTGGCCGATTCCCTGCCTCGGCGCGCAGAAACGGGTACGCCCCGGCGGAGAACTCGTCCCTGCACCGAGCGCGGGCGCGGGCCGCCGTCGCAGAAATGGGTACGTTCCCGAGCGGGGCCATGATTGTTCGGCCCGATAAGTTTGCAAGTGCCCGCTTTTCGTATGACGTACGTATACGTGGTAGCGCGAGGGTAAAAGTGCCGTCTGTCGAGCCGGAAGCCTCGCAGAAACAGGTACGCTGGCCGTTCGATCGAGGCTCGGTTCGGTACGCAGAAGTAGGTACGCTTTTCCGAAGCCACGCCAGCCCGTTCGGCTCGCAGAACTGGGTACGCCGCAGAAACGGGTACGCGGCAGCGGAGCGCAGGTTCGCGCTGGCCGGCGCAGAAACGGGTACGGAACCGGAGAGACTCGGCCAAGATGCGACGTAGAAGTGCGCCCAGGCACGCTTATGCGGTGATTCCGCACGGCCTGCGCTCCCATTTCGGCGCAGAAACGGGTACGCCTGGCATCGCCGCAGCTGTGGATAAGCCTGTGCAATGCCGAAGTTATCCCCGCAGAAAGCGGTTCGGGCCTTGCGCTGAAACGGGTTCGGGTATACGCAGATTCGGGTTCGAGGCTTCGCAGAATCGAGTACGCTGCAGCGCAGAATCAGGTACGCAGACGCACGGTTTACGTTTACGGTTCAACGGCTTGGCCGCGCGTATACGGTTTAGGAGTAGTTAACCGTAAAGGTATGTATTGCTTGTAGTGGATGACCGCGCGGAAGTGGACAACCCTGCCGGGTTGCCCCCTGCCGCACGGCATGCGAGCTGGCAAAAGAGAGAGATCGCGACCAGATCAGGGGTGGCGGTAGCAGCCGCGAAGCTGGCGTATACGCCGGCCAGACTGGGTGCCGCTTCGGGGTATACGCCCGAATCCCCGAACGTACCCGTTTCTGCGTGACAAGGGTGGCGTCATCAAGTAAAAAGGCGGGTAATTCGAAGCACGCCGATATGCCGATCAAACGTTCCCTGGCCACCCCGGACGACCGCACCGTCACTGACGTCGAAACCGGACCCTCGCGCATCATCGTTCCTGGCAACGAGGCGCCGTTGGTTCCGTCCGAAAAATTTCAGCGGCTGTTCGACGAAGCGCAGGCCATGGAGCGCGAGGACGCCTGGCAAAGTGGCGAAGTCGGCTTCCTCAGCCGCGCGAGTGTCCAGGTCACCCTGCCCTACCGTGCCCCGAAGGGCGCGCCGCCCGTCTGGACGCGCACCAGCGGCAATATCTCGCTGATGATCCAGCCCGGTTATTTCACGCAGCAGCGTTCGGAGCGCGCCAGCAATGGCCGCCAGAAGCTGGTGTCGGAAACCGTGTCGCTTGGTTATCCCTACGGCTCCTATCCACGCCTGATGCTGGCCTGGATCGGCAAGGAGATCATGGCGAAGAAGAAGCGCGGCGAGTTTACCGGCACCGTCGAAGACCGCCGCATCTCGCTCGGCAACTCGCTGTCCGAGTTCATGTACAACCTCGGCATCCCGATGGCAACGGGCGGCAAGCGCGGCACGATGACGCTGGTGCGCCAGCAGATGATCCGCCTGTTCTCGGCGACCATCGCGATCGTCCAGAACAAATCCGCGCCGACCCAGAACCAGACCAACAACCACGAGCCGATGTCGATCGATCGCGTCGGCTATCTGCTGGCCGACCAGCTGTCCACGTGGTGGGATCCGATGCAGCCCGGCCAGGGCTCGATGTTCGAAAGCTTCGTGGTGCTGTCCGAGCCGTTCTTCAACGAGCTGGTCAATCGTCCTGTGCCGGTCGATATGCGCGCGCTGAAGGCGCTGAAGCAGTCGCCGTTCGCGCTGGACGTCTATTCCTGGCTGACCTACCGCTTCTTCACGATTCAGCGGCGTACCGAGATCCCGTGGGAAGCGCTGCAGATGCAGTTCGGTACCGAGACCGAGAGCGAGCGCAAGTTCCGTGCGTTGTTCCGCAAGGCGCTGAAGGACGTGCTGGTGGTCTATCCGGACGCCAAGGTCGACGCCGATTCGTCGAAGGCGCTGATTTTGCAGCCGTCGCGGACCAGCGTGCGCAAGCTCGCCTGAGCGGCGAACCACAGCGGCCACGGATGCCGGGCCCTGTTCGTTGGGGCAAAAAAAAGCAGGTGTTGAACACCTGCTTTTTTGCTGGTTCCCGACGAGTGCCGCGAACCAGCGGCGACGCGGGCGATCAGGCCGGCTTGATGCCGGATGCTTGCTTGCCCTTCGGACCTTCCTTGACTTCGAAGGTCACTCGCTGGCCGTCCTTCAGCGTCTTGAATCCAGTGCCCTGGATTTCCGAGAAATGGGCGAACAAGTCCGCGCCACCATCGTCCGGGGTAATGAAGCCGAACCCCTTGGTTTCGTTGAACCACTTAACCGTACCGGTTGCCATGTGAGTTTCCTTTCCGACGCAAGTTCTTTGTACACGACGCAAACAACCGTTCAAGCACGTTGATTTCTCGCAGATACCGAACGGAAGCCGACGAGGGTGACACGACTTGACGCGACTGTGTTGGGCATCATATCCAGTTTGTCTAACCGTGTCATGTGCGGCGTACAACGCACAACCTCTAATGTAGGCCGATTCTCGACCGATTTTCAAGCACAAGTTTTGAAGATACTTGCGCGGCTTTTGGCATCTCCACTGTAACTAATTCGTGTATTTGAAGAAATCGGTTGATAGCACGGAGGCGATTGTCTAAAGTTTCGCCTACAGTCAAACCGCGCTTTCAGCGCTGAAAGAGAGAGGCCCCGGTGGCAGCGAAAATCATCACGGTGTTCAATCAGAAGGGCGGCTGCGGCAAGACAACGGTCAGCATGCACCTGGCCGGCACTCTGGGTTTGCGCGGCGCGCGCGCGATGCTGGTCGACATGGACGAGCAGGGAACCGCGACGCGGTGGGCGGCGCAGGCCTCCGACGAGCGCCCTTTCCCGGCGTCGGTCATCGGTCTGGCGGCGTCCGGCGGGGCAATGCACCGGGAAGTGCGCAAGTTCGTACAGGACTACGACTATATCGTCGTCGACTGCCCGCCGGCGGTGCATTCGGCCGCGCCTTCCAGCGCGCTGCTGATCTCCGATCTGGCGGTAATACCCGTGGTCCCGTCGCCCCCCGATCTATGGGCCGCGGTGGCCGCCAAGACCCTCGCGCAGCATGCGCAGGTCCAGAACGAAACGTTGACCGTCCGTGTGATGGCCAATATGGTTCAACGCCGCGTTTCCATCGCGCGCCAGGCCATCGAAATCCTGGGCGATGACGGCGACTTTCCTCTGCTGCAATCGATGATCGGCTCGCGCTCCGCGTTCCGTGAGTGCCAGGCGATCGGTTGTACCGTGCACGGCGTGGCCGGCGCACGGGAGGCGGTGCAGGAGGTCGACATCATGGTGGACGAGGTGCTGTCCCTGATCGAGTAAAGAGAATGGCAACGAAGATCAAGAATCTGCGGGCCGGCATGCTGGCGGGCATGGCGGCGGAGAAGAACCGTGCCGACACACTGGATCGCTTCGCCCGCGCGGAAGCCGCGATCGCCAAGCACCCGCACGGTTTGCTGCAGGCGAAGGGCGCCGAAACACGGCCGCCTTTCAGCGCTGAAACTTTCAGCGCTGAAAACGAGGAACGCTCGGCGGACGGCCGGGTCCTGAAGCGCATCCCCCTGGCCCAGCTGCACGACAACCCGCTGAACGCGCGCCGGATCTACGATCCCGCGGTCGTTCAGGAGCGCGCCGCCTCGATCGCGACCCACGGTCAGAAGACGCCGGGCCTGGCGGCGCCGGACCCCTCCCGTCCCGGGCACTACATCCTGATCGATGGCCACTACCGCAAGCGCGCGCTGGCGGCTGCCGGCAAGCTCGAGATGGAGTGCTTCGTCGAGAGCGACCTCAGCGACCTCGACTTCTACCGGCTGTCGTTCCTGCTGAACGAGCAGCGCTCGGACCAGTCGGCCCTCGACAATGCCATCGCCTGGCGCCAGTTGCTGGACGAAGGCAAGGTCTCCAAGGAAGAAGATATTTGCGAGCTGACCGGCATGTCGGCCGGCACCGTCAACAAGACGCTGGCACTGCTGAAACTGCCGGAGTCGGTGCTGATGGTGATGCGCGAGCGTCCCAGCGCGATCGGCATCGCGGCCGGCTATGAGCTGACGCTGTACTGCAAGCTGGCCGGCGAGGAGCGCACGCGCGAGCTCGCGATGCGGATCATGAACGACGGCCTGTCGAGCCGCGAAGTGGAGGCGATCCGCAAGCAGGCGCAGGAAGGCAAGGCGCGCAAGGTCAAGGAGATCAGCCGCCAGTACAAGATCCGCACCAGCGGTGGGGAGTTGCTGGGCACGATCAAGGAATGGGATTCCGGCCGCGTCGTGCTCGATGTCCAACTGACCGATCGCGACGCGCGCGAAGCGCTGCTGGAAGCCCTGAAGGCGCGCTTCGGCCTGGACAAATCGCTGCTATAGCAGGCTGCGAAAGGCCGCGCCCCGCTCGGACGAGAACCCGGCCGAGGCGCCCGGCCGGCCATCACGGCTCTCCGGCTTGCCCCCGAGCCAACATGCGTGGCGTAAAACGAACGGTACGGTGCTCCGCATGTTCGGGCAACGCCACGAAATCACGCCACGCGGCGCGCAGCAGCCGATCCAGTCCACTGGCGGAGTAGCCGGCAAGCGGCTGGCTGGCCTGCTTGGCCTGGCCCCGGGAGGTGGGCGGCAATCTCAGCGGACCCAGCAACGGCGCCGCCGGCGGCAGCCCGTCCGCCGCCAGGCCACGGTCCGCCCAGTGCCGCGAGAGCGCGACCCAGGCTTCATCGCCCAGCGTGGCGAACCGCATCTCAGACTGGCGCGATTCAACGTCCGGTACAACGATCGCCATCCGTCCCGCGGCATCCACGGCTGACCGCGGCCGAAGCAGACAGCGCCTGCCGCCGTCCAGCCGTAGATGCTCGCCGGTGGCCAATACGACTTCGCCGATCCGCATTCCGCAATCGCCGATCAGATAGGCCGCGGCATTGGCGGTTCGCCATATCGGCGTACCGTCCGGCCCGTCAAGCCAACGGCGAAACGCGCTCACGCTCTGCGCGGCGATGCCCGTCGCGCTGCCATCCGCACCGTGTCCGCCAAGGGACGCCACCGCAGCACCCGGAATCACGAACCCGTCGAAGGGATGGCGCGTCAGCACGCCATGCTGCAGCAGCCAACCAAACATCGCGCGTATCACCCGCATCGCCGCCTGACGCGAACTGTCGCGCAGCCCGCCTTCGAAGGGCCGCCACGGCCTGCGATCGCGAGGGCCCGCGGGTCCTTGCCAGAACGACGCCGGTTGCGGATCGGCGAGGAAGTCCCAGTACGCCGCCAGATCGTCCGCCGTCATCGTGCGCAAGGGACGCCGCCGCCGTGCCGCCCACAGCAGCAGCCGCTCGGCCTCGCGCCGATAACTGGCCCAGGTATGCGAGCCGGGCCGCTTGCCGTCGAGCCATTGGCGTACCAGCCGTACCTCTTCGCCAAGCGCAAAGCGCCAGTCGCCGAAAAGTGAAGCACAAAGCATATATTCCAGCGGAACGGGATCGCCGAGCCGATCATCCAGCAGCGCGGGCGTCATCGGCGGCCGCTGCGACGGCACCAGCAGCGCGCCGACCTGTGGCCCGAGTACCGGCCCGCCGTCGCTGGCACGCAGCGTCTCCCGCTGCCGCTCGAGCCAGTGCCGCACCACGTCGGCCGACTTGGCGCCCAGGCGCGGCACCCCGCGCCACCAGGCCGCGCCGCGCCGGTTGACCCGTTCCACCAGCTCGCCGATGCTGCCGATACCGCCCGCCACCAGCCTGCGCGACAGGCTGGGCCCGAACCACAACGACACCGCATGGTCCAGCGCGGGCCGACCCGGGGACAGTCGCTCCAGCGACGACAACGCGTCGACGCGCCGGTCCATCGCGACATTGGAACGGCCCTTCAGCGAGTCGAACATCGCCGCGATATCGGGGCGGTTGTTCTGCAGCGCGAACTGCACCAGCCGATCGCGCAGCCGCAGGATGCGCTGTACCGCCTGGTGCTCGGTCAGCGCCTCCTCCTCGTCCGGGTCCAGCAGGTAGCGGTTGGCGATATCGACCGCCGCCATGCCCTGGGCATACGCCCGCACCACGGCGAATTCCGTTCGCGTCAGTTTCGAAGGATCCAGCGTGTCGTCCCGTACAGACATCGACAATCGGCCTTAAGTGATTGATTGATAACGACTTTCGGCAGACGGGTAGCGCAACCTGCCCAAATTGCTACCCGAAGTGTAATGTAAATTATTTTCTCGGCACACCTGCCCGCCTGGCCTTCCACCGGGCCGAGCCCCGCCAAAAAGCGCCCCGGACATCGGTCCGAACCCTAAGAAGGCGGCCGCTTTGCGATTGACGTAAGGGAAAATCCTTAGCCCGCCTCCAGCCTTGCGCTGCGTACGCATTCGCACAAAAGCGACTTACCAACCATCTGGCGAGCCTTGCTTTCCTGTTTTGCCCTGCATATGCTGGACCGCAGAATAAGTGAAAGTTAAGTCTGTCTTTAGAGGGATCGAAAGCGTGCAAACACGCAAACGGGGCGATTGCATCGCGCTTGACGGGAAGGGACGGCTGCGCTGAACGCTGCGCCGTACTAAAGCGGGGTGGATCGTAGGGAGGGGCAGGCGCAACATAGCGCCGCACTTCCGATCACACGGGCGACCGTCGCGGCGCACGTGTCGCAACAAGAACGAGAGCGGCATGGCCACCATTCTGTTGATCGAGCCTCATCCACTACTGCGATTGGGCCTGCGCCAGCTACTGGCGCAATCCGAACTCCCCGTCCACGTCATCGATGTCGAACCGGCCGCGCTGCCGTCAGCCGACGATGCCCGGCTGCGCGACGCCGACCTGCTGATCTACGGCTGGCACGACGATGGCAGCGGCACCTGGCGCGCGATGGAGGACGTGTGCCGCTACCTGGCGCCGCAGCGGGTGCTGGTGCTGGCCGATGGCCTGCCCGCCGCGATGGCGCAGGAATCGGTGCCGCCGATGGTGGCGGGCCTGCTGTCGAAGAACTGTTGCGCCGAAGTCCTGGATGCCGCCATCCGGCTGGTGCTTGCCGGCGGCGAATGTTTCCCGGCACTGATCTACGCCGATCCGACGCAGCAGGCTGCCCCGCGCAGCCCCGCCGCGGTCGGGGAAGGGCAAGGGGACGTGAACCGGCCGGACGAACCGATCGAGTCGACGCGCGCGGTGCCCGGCTGGCCCACGGACATTGCCATCCGGACCGCGCCATTGATCCAGCCCGATATCGAGACGCCGTCGTTCGGCTCGCATCTGCTCAATATCACCGAGCGGCAATACGAGGTGCTCGCGCTGCTGGCGCGCGGCTACCCGATCAAGACGGTCAGCCGCGTGCTCAATATCTCGGTGGCCACGGCCAAGACCCATGCCTGCACGCTGTACCACCGTCTGCATGTGCGCAACAAGGGCGAGGCGGTCTACGAAGCGCTGCGGCGCGGCGCCAAGCTGAACTGGCCCGGACCCTCGGCGCTCGGGGCGGTGCCGTTGCACGCGGACGGCGTGCGGATGCCGGCGGTCTGTCAGGCGGCGTGATCTCGGCAGCGCCGGTGACGGGGGCATGTGCTGGCGCGAACTCATCCTTTCGGCTGAGACACTTCATGCCAATGGTCGAGGCGGCCCGGGAGGCGGCTTGCTAGGCTTATGGACATGCACGCCGGCAGTCACCTCGCCCTCCTGAGCTCGCCCGAGTCGATGACGACCATCCTTCTGGCCAACAACGCGATCATGGTGCGCGCGCTGTCGCGCTACCTGGGCAAGCGCCAGGCCTCTCGCCCGCTGACCTTGCAGTCGCCGGAATGGCTGCTGAACGCCCCCTCGACCGAACTGCCCAAACAACCCGTCGATTTCGCGCTGCTCGATTGCAGCAGCAGCGAAGCGGACCCGGTCGCGCTGATCGACGCCCTGTGCCAGCGCATCGCGCCGTGTCGATGGCTGCTGATCGCCCGGCCGGGCGCCACCGCGCTGACCCAGCGCGCGGCCCGGGCCGGCGCCGGCGGCTGCCTGCTGGCCCCGGCTTCTCCGGACCTGGTCTGCGCCGCGGTGGCGCTCGTCAGCGCCGGCGGCCAATGCTTTCCGCGCGCCAGCATGGCCTGGTTGATGGCGCCCGCTCCCGCACCGGCCTCCAACTTTTTGCGCCCTGGTTCTACGGCAAGCGGCTGATGGTCGCCCACCGGTGATGCCGCCTATGCTGGCACTACGCTGCTGGCGTAGCCGGACCCGGGATCAGAAGGTCCGCCGCCGCAGAAGCGGGGGGTCATATGAATGGAGGATCGGCGGTGCTGATCGTGCGCGGCTTCGCCGTGCCGGAGGGCCGCAACAAGTGGGCATGTTGTTATGAAATCCGGCTGGCATCGGCGAGCGATGGGCCGCTGGTCCATCGCGGCGAACTGCATGGCCGCGCATTCTGCAGCGAGGATGCCGCGGTGATCGCCGCCCGCGAAGCCGGCGAGCGCGAGGCGCGAAGGCGTATCGCGGCAGGACTGGCGACGTCGTTCCTGTCGGTGGCGCCCGGTACGTGCGCGAGCAAGGGCGGCGACATCGAGACACCGCGGCCGGAAGATCGATAAGCGAAGCCTGCCGAACGTACACGAAGGGGGGAAAACAAGGCGCGTGCTCGGGGGAGCCGCATGTCGGATGACGAGTCGAACGACATGCGTACACGCGCGTCTCGGCCGCGGCGATCGCTCGGCCGGATCTGCGGACCACGGCGGAGCCGCCGCTCGATCGGCGGCACGCCGGGGTCCTTTCTTTTTTGGAAGGGTCGCGGGCAGGTCGACGAGGCGACGACGACCGCAGCCGGGAAGGGGGAAAAAAGAAGCCCGCAGACCGGGGGACCATGCGGGCTCCAAAGTGGCAGGCCGATTCCGCCTGGCCCACCACAAGACTGACGATATCCAATCGATCTTGCGACTTCCATCAACCAAAAGGACCAAAAGCCCACGCCTGCAGCGCGGCGGCACGGGGCCTTCGACACCATGTGGAACTGGCATTTGATCTCGCGCTTCGGCGACACCGCGCTGCTGTTGCCTTGCGCCGCGCTGTTGCTGCTGTCGCTTTGCCATCGCGGCGAATGGCGCGCGGCGCGCGACTGGTGCCTGGCGTTCGCCGCGGCGGCGGGACTGACACTGGCATCGAAGCTCGCCTTCATCGGCTGGGGCGTCGGCGTGCCTGCGCTCGACTTCACCGGCTTCTCCGGCCACAGCATGATGGCGGCGAGCGTGCTGCCGGTGCTGATGCATCGGCTCGCGCCGGGGCGTGCGCCGCGACTCGGGTGGGCCGCGGCAATGCTGGGCGCATCGCTCGCGCTGCTGGTGGGCTATTCGCGTCTGCCGCTGGGCGCGCATTCGGCCAGCGAAGTGATCGGCGGACTCACGCTGGGCTTTGCCGTCAGCGGCGGCTGTCTGCTCGCGACCGCGCCGCGCCGGCACCGTTCGCCGCGCGCACCGCTGTTGCTGCTGCTTGGCGCCCTGCTGCTGGGCGTGCCGGCATCGGGCGCGCACGCGCCGACCGAACAATGGATCGAGCAGATCGCGCTGTATCTGTCCGGACGCGCGAGGCCGTTTCAACGCGCGGATTGGCCACGGCGCGAAGCCGCGACGATCCCGCCATCGTCACCGTCGTCGCTCGCCACGCCAACGTCCACGCCCACCACCATCACGCCTGCTGCACGGCCGCGGCTGCTTCCCGCGCAATGGCGCATCGATTCGATCTCCGCCACGCGCGACTGAAGAGCAGGCACAAGACGAAAGACCAACGAGAACGACAAGACCCGCCACCGCACCGTCGACCGCACCGCGCCGCCGTCCCCAAGTGTGTGTGGGCGAGCCAACAGACCCCACGCCGACCCGGGCGCGACGATGTTCCCGATATGCCGGCGCACGGCATCGACGGGGCAGCAAGGGGAGAGGGTCATGGCAACGGCAAGCGCGCAAGCGGTCGTCGAGCGGCAGACAGCGCTGCAACTGCTGTATCGGGTCTCGGATGCATTGACGGTGGGCATCTGCGGCATCCTGGTCGGCGAATTCTGGTTTCCCGAGGGCGGACTGGCGTCGGCGGCGCCGGTGCACGGCTTCCTGACCGCGTTCTGCGCGGTCGCCACGCTGATCGTGTTTCCAGCCTGCGGACTGTACGAATCGTGGCGCGGCCGCAGCCGAGCCGCGCTCGGGCTGCGCACGCTGGCGGCATGGAGCCTGGTGGCCGTCAGCGGCCTGGTGCTGGCCTATCTGATGCATCAGATAGGCGCGGTGTCGCGGCTGTGGTCGACCAGCTGGTTCGGCGCCGTCTCGCTGGCGCTGGTGGGCTCGCGGCTGGTGCTGTACCAGCTGCTGGGCAATGTGCGGCAGCAGGGCATCAACGCCAAGCGCGTGCTGATCTTCGGCTACGGTCCGCTCGGCAACGAGATGTACCGGCGCGTGCAGCGCATTCGCGAGGCTGGTTATCACGTGGTGGGCATCTACTGCGACCACGACGACGACACGCTGCCGTCCGGCGTGCCGATCCTGCGCGAGATGCGCGACGTCACGCGCTTCGTGCGCAGCCACGACGTGCGCGAGATCTGGCTGACGCTGCCGATGGCGGCGTGCCGCGACCTGTGCGACGTGGTCTACCAGTTCCGCAACGACCTGGTCGACATTCGCTGGGTACCCGACATCATGTCGGTCGAGCTGCTCGGTCACCGCTTCAGCGAATTCCTGGGCTTGCCGGTGATCGATCTGAACAGCCCGCCCGATTCGCGCATCACCGGCCTGCTCAAGGCAAGCTTCGATCGCGTGTTCGCCGCCGTGGCGCTGCTCGGCATGTCGCCGCTGCTGATCGCCATCGCGATCGGCGTCAAGCTGTCCTCGCCCGGTCCGGTGCTGTTCCGGCAGAAGCGCCTGGGCATCGACGGCAAGCCGTTCGACGTCTTCAAGTTCCGCACGATGGTGGTCCACCAGGACCGCGGCGTCACGCAGGCGACGCGCAACGATCCGCGCGTGACGCGCATCGGCGGCTTCCTGCGCCGTACCAGCCTCGACGAGCTGCCGCAGTTCTTCAACGTGCTGCGCGGCGAGATGTCGGTGGTCGGCCCGCGCCCGCATGCGCTCGAACACAACGAGATGTACAAGGAGCTGATCGACCGCTACATGCTGCGCCATCGCGTCAAGCCCGGCATCACCGGCTGGGCGCAGATCAACGGCCTGCGCGGGCAGACCGACACGGTGGAGAAGATGCGCGCCCGCATCGAGTTCGACATCTACTACATCCGCAACTGGTCCTTCCAGCTGGACCTGCGGATCATCGCGCGCACCGCGCTGCACGGCTGGACTGGCAAGAGCGCGTTCTGAACGGGGTCCGGCCCACGGCGGTGGCGAACGTGCGTTGGCAAGCGCACGGTGCCGGCGGGTACGGTCGAGCCAAATGGGGCATACCAAGACCCCAGGGAGAGGAGACCATGAAAGCCACCCTACGCACGATCCTGGCGGAGGTGGGCCGGCTCGAGGTGCCAGCGGACACGCTGGACGACCAGGCCGACCTCTACGAAGCCGGTCTGTCGTCGCTCGCCACGGTGCACGTGATGCTGGCCATCGAGAACGCCTTCGATATCGAGATTCCGGACCGTATGCTGACGCGCCAGCTGTTCCGCAGCATCCAGTCGCTGGCCGACGCGATCGTCTATCTGCGCCAGCAGCAGGAGGCAGCATGAACGCGTTCGCCGCGCATGCGGTGCAGCCCCGCCCGCACGACGCCGCCGATCAGGGGCAGGACGATGCGCCGGAGTCCGGGCATCCGCCGCGGGACGCGCTGGCCGCCGCGCGCGACGTCGTGCCGCTTGCCGCGGCGCAGGCCGATCGCGTCGACCGCGAAGCAGCGTTTCCCGAGCTGGCGATCGCCGCGCTGCGCGAGCGCGGCCTGCTCGGCGCGATGGTGCCGATCGAACTCGGCGGCGGCGGCGCAACGCTCGACACCATCGCCGCGATCTGCCGCGTGCTCGGCGGCGCCTGCGCGGCCACCGGCATGATCTACGCGATGCACCAGATCCAGGTCGCCTGCCTGGTCGCTCATGCGCGCGGCAGCATCTGGCACGAGCGCCTGCTTGCGCGCATCGCCGCCGACCAGCTGCTGCTGGCGTCGGCGACCTCGGAGCAGTCGATCGGCGGCGCGCTGCGCACCAGCGGCTGCGCGGTGGCCACGGACGGCGGGCGCTTTCACCTGGTCAAGATGGCGCCGACCATTTCGTACGGCGCGCAGGCCGACGTGATTCTCGCCACCGCTCGCCGGCATGCGGAGGCGCCGCAGTCCGACCAGGTGCTGGTCTGCGTGCTCGATGGCGATTGCACGCTGCAATGCACGAGCGGATGGGACACGCTGGGCATGCGCGGCACCTGCAGCAACGGCTTCCGGCTCGAGGCGCGCGGCGCCTGCGAGCAGATCGTGCCGGTGCCGTTCGGCGAGATCGCCGACGCGACCATGACGCCGGTGTCGCACATGCTGTGGAGCGCGTTGTGGACCGGCATCGCCGCCGACGCGGTGCAGCGGGCCAAGGCCTTCTTCCAGGGCCAGGCGAGGGCCCGGCCCGGCACGCTGCCGCCCTCGGCCACGCAGCTGGCCGAGGCCGCGGCGATGATCGACACGATGGAGGCGCGCGTGCAGATGGCGCTCGCGCATTACCGCCAGCACACGCCCGGCCGTTCCGTCTCCGCGGACTTTGCCTTCGCCGCCGAAATGAATGGCCTGAAGACCAGCGTGTCGACGCTGGCGCTGGAAGCGGTGCAGATCGCACTGCTGATCTGCGGCATGGCGGGCTACAAGCAAGGCACGCCGTTCAGCGTCGGCCGTCATCTGCGCGATCTGTGGTCCGCGCCGCTGATGATCAGCAACGACCGCATCCTGACCAATACCGCCAGCCTGCTGCTGGCCGAACGTTCGCATTGAGGAGAATCGGCATGGACTACCAGAGCGGCCAGCACGATGGCGCCGTCGGGCCTGCCGACACCACGGCGCCGCCGCAGCGCCTGTCCCGGCCACCGGAGGAGGCCGCGCTGGCGGCGCAGCGGCGCTTTCGCCAGGCGCTGATCGAGGCGGGCCTGCTGATCCCGACCGGCGTCGATGGCTTGTATGGCCGCAGCGCAGACTTCGAGGCGATTGCAGACGGGCTGAACGCCGCCATCGGCGCGCTGGGCGCCGACCAGCAGGCCGAGGTGATGCGCTTTCCGCCGGCGATGGCGCGGCAGGACTTCGAAGCCAGCGAATACCTGAAGAGCTTTCCGCAACTGGCCGGCACCGTGCACAGCTTCTGCGGCGGCGATCGCGACCATCATCGGCTGCTGGCGCGGCTCGATGCCGGCGAGGAATGGGCCGACCAGCAGCGGCCCACGCGCGTGGTGCTGACCCCCGCCGCCTGCTATCCGATCTATCCGGTGATGGCCGCGCGCGGTCCGCTGCCGCCGCAGGGCCGCGTGGTCGACGTGCTGTCGTACTGCTTCCGCCATGAGCCTTCCGTCGACCCGGCGCGCATGCAGCTGTTCCGCATGCGCGAGTACGTGCGGCTGGGCACCGCCGAGCAGATCGTCGCGTTCCGCACGCAGTGGATCGAGCGCGGCAGTGCGCTGGCGCAGCAGCTGGCCCTGCCCTGGCAGCTCGATCTGGCCAACGACCCTTTCTTCGGCCGCGGCGGCAAGATCGTCGCCGACGGCCAGCGCGAGCAGAAGCTGAAGTTCGAACTGCTGATTCCGATTCACGACGACGCCCCGCCTACCGCCTGCATGAGCTTCAACTACCACAAGGACCACTTCGCCGAAGTCTGGCCGCTGCGCACCGCCGACGGCGCGCGAGCCCATACCGGCTGCGTCGGCTTCGGCATCGACCGGCTGATCCTGGCGCTGCTGCGCCACCACGGTTTCGCGCTGGCGCGCTGGCCGAGCCAGGTGCGCGAGCTGTTGGGACTGCGCCATGTATGACGGCACCGGGCGGCTGGCGCCATCCGTGCATGCCTCGCATGTGCTGCATACCGAGCAGGCGGTGTGGCCGCAGACCAACTGCTATGTCGACCTGTGGATCGAGTTGCTGCACGGCTGGCAGCTCGATCCGCTGGCGGCGCTGCCCTTTACCGTCGCGCAGGACTTCGAGGGCGACCAGTTCACCTTCTTCAAGTATCCGGTTGACGATCTCGAACGGCTCTATGGCGTGGTCGTGCAGGAGCTGTCGCTGTACGACGCGATGGAGCGCCATGTCGCGACGCAGACCGCGCGCGGCCACGTGGTGCTGCTCGAGGTCGACGGCTACTACCTGCCGGACAATCGCGCCACGTCGTACCGGCGCCAGCACACCAAGACCACCATCGGCATCGACGTGCTGATGCCCGAGGCGCGCGGCGTCGGCTACTACCACAACGACGGCTACCACGTCGCGCGCGGCGACGACTATGCGGGCCTGTTCCGGCTGCTGCCCGAGCTGCAGGCCGATCCGCACCTGCTGTTCCCGTATGCCGAGGTCGTGCGGCGGCGCTTTCCGCCGCTGTCCGGCCCGATGCTGCTGCGCGCGTCTTTGGCGCTGTTGCGGCGGCATCTGGCGCGGCGCCCGCGGCAGAACCCGATCGCGGCGTACCGGCAGGTGTTTCCGCAGCACCTGGACGAACTGGCGGTACGCGGCGAGCCGGCCTTCCACCCGTACGCGTTCAACGTGCTGCGCCAGCTGGGCGCCAACTTCGAGCTGCTCGGCAAATACCTGCGCTGGCTCAGCGTGCAGGGACAGCCGTTGCCGGCCGCGATCGCCACCGCCTGCCAGCGCCTGGCGTCCGAGGCGATGGTGATGCAGTTCCGGCTGATCCGCTCGATTCTCGGACGCCGGCCCGACCCCTGCCAGGATTGCCTCGATCAGATGGAAGCCTGCTACGAGGCCGCGGTGCCGGCGCTTGCCGCCTATGTCGGCGAGGGCGAGCCCTGACGCCGCGGGCGCGGCGGGCGCCGTGGGCGCCGGGGAGGCCGCGGTAACCGCGACGGT
>NZ_AMPR02000003.1:0-15484 GCF_000307735.3 Cupriavidus sp. HPC(L)
GCGACAGATCGGCGGCCGCGCGCCGCTGCAGGTTGGCGCGATGGATCAGCAGAGCCCGCAATTGCGGATCGGCGGCGCTGACCGAGGCCGCTTCGAGCGCCTGCCCGCAGAGCGCGGCCAGTTCGCCCAACGCCGCCAGCATGGCGGTCGGGTCGTCTGGGGACGGAAGGGTCGATTTCACGGTGTGCGGGCAGTTTGGCGAACGGGCGTGGGCGAACACGGCAATGTCGGCTTGGTAAGGAGACGGTCGTACGGGGTGGACCGGGGGTCGGCCGGATCCGGGGCGCGCGACCGCATGCCGGCGATGGCTGCGTGCCGATGGCGGCGTGCTCTAGTGTTTTAGGACGTTTTTCGCGATCGGTTCAGATGTTTTCCACCGGTGGCTCACTTTCTTCCGGATTGCCGCCGGGACGCTTGACCGAGGGCGGCTCGCCGTTTTCATCGGGAAGGTCGCGCCCGGCCGCCGGGTCGGCCTCGCGCGCGGACCCGCCGCCGCTGTCGCGTTCGATGTCGCGTTGGCCGCTGCGCTCGTCATTGCGCTGCTCATTGCCTTGATCATTGCGGCCGCCGGCATCGGGCGCGCTCTGCGCCGGGGACGGCCCCGAACTCCTGCTGCCGCTCGGATCGTTGCGTTGGCCGACGGGGTCGCCGCCATTGGGGGATTCGGTCCCGGGCCGTGGTTCTGTTGCCATGCGTCCACTCCGCCGAAGGCAAGTTGCACTTCCCTCGATCGAGCACTAACCATGCCAGTCGCGAAGCCTGCTGCACATGCCCTTTGCGAGGCTGCCCGGCGCCGAGTGCGCTCGTTTTTCGGCCGGTTTTACATGGACGTTGTAATTCGTTGGGCAAGCGGCGCCACCCGCACCGTGACGGCATCGTCCCGCCCCGGACCCCGGCGGGCGGCAACTATAGCTTCTGGCGCAGCCGGTCTTGCAGCCTCGGCAGCGCTCACTAAGCTGGCCCGCACCCGGCCGAACGGCGATCTGATGCCGCGCCCGGCTCATGCCATGGACACGTCGAATTCCCCGCAGACCTTTGACACCCACGCACAGGCCGAGCCCCCGGCCGCCGCGCATGCCGAGTCCCACGCCGACTACCCGCTGCGACGCCGCGTGGCCGCACTGCTGCTGGCCGGTACCGTTCTGTTGCCGCTGTGCCTGCTTGCCGGCTGGGGCTGGCTCGCGCTGCGCGATGCGTTCGCCGATGCCGAGCGGCAATGCGTGCTGATCGCACGGGTGGTGCAGGAACACGCGAGCAAGGTGATGGAAAGCAACCGCCTCGCCGACCAGCGCCTGCGCGACCTGACCGTGCATTGGAGCAACGCGGACATCCGGCACCATGAGCTCGAGCTGCATCGGCGCATGGCGCGGATGGGCCGCGATCTGCCGCAGGCCTTCGCGCTGGGGATCTTCGGCGACGATGGCACGCTGCTGGCCAGCAGCCTGCTGTATCCGGCTCCGCCTCTCAATATCGCGGGACGGGAAGACTATCGCGCCATCATGCTCGAGCGCGAGCCCACGCACCTGTCCGCGGTGCTGCTGGGCGGCGTGATCCCCGAACCAGTGTTCAAGGCGAGCATGCCGCGCATGCACGGCCAACGGCTTGCCGGCATCGTGTCGATCTCGCTGCGGCCTTCCTATTTCGCCGACTTCTACCGGCAATTGCTGGAGAACACCGATGGATACCGCGCGGCGCTGGTGCGCGGCGATGGCGCGGTGCTGGCCGCCTATCCATGGCCAGACCCGGACGCCGCGCGGTTCGCCGCCCAGGTCCGGCACCTGCGCGAGGGAGATGGACCGGAGCGGGTCGGGCGCGCCGACGGCCATGCCTGGCTGGTCGCGGTCCACCCCGTCGGCGACGGGGTGGCCAGCGCGATGGTCAGCGTGCCGTATCGCGTGGTCTACCGCGCCTGGTGGCGGCGCATGGCGCCCGCCTCGCTGGCTGCCGCCATTGTCTCGGCGGTGCTGTCCCTGTCGTTGTGGAGCGCGCTGCGGCGCATTCGTGCGGAGGAGGCGGTGCGGCGGCGCTGGCGCGACGAACGCGCGCGGCGAGAGCAACTGGAGAAGCGCTACCGGCAGTCGCGCAAGTTCGAGGCGATGGGGCAGCTGATCGCCTCGGTCGCGCATGACTTCCGCAATGTGCTGGCGGTGATCTCGGCCTACACCGATGTGCTGATCCTGCGCACCGGCGGGGCGGGACATCGCAGCGGGGGCGATGGCGCGGATCGGGGGGATCGGGTGGAGCGAGCCGAGCGAGCCGAGCGAGCCGAGAGGGCGGACCGCGCCAACCGTACCGCGCTGGCCGGCATCCGCAAAAGCCTGGCCAGCGGCGCGCTGCTGGCCGATCGGCTGCTGGGCGTGGTGCGGCGGCGCGAGCATCGCCGCGAGTCGATCGCGCTCGACGAGGAGCTGCAGCAATGCGATCCGCTGATCCGCGCGACCCTCGGCCCCGGGATTGCGTTGCGCTATGCGGTCAGTCCCGATTGCCTGCCGGTCCATGCGGACCGCTGCGAGCTGGGGCTCGCGCTGTTGAACCTCGCGGCCAACGCGCGCGATGCGATGCCCGAGGGCGGCCTGCTGGAGATCGGCGCCGCCAATCTGGGCGCGGCCTCAAGCGGCGCGGCGACGCTGCCGCCGGAGCTCGATGCGCGCCGCGGGGCGGAGGGTTCTGTCGATGGGGCAGAGCGTCGACGGCCGGAAGAGCGGACCGACGAGCCGGCCGATGAGGCGGCCGATGAGGCGGCGGACGGTCCTGCGGCCGATGCCGCGACGCCGATGCGCGGCGTCTACGTGCGGATCTGGGTCAGCGACAGCGGCATCGGCATGCCGGCCCATGTCGCGGACCGGGCGCTGGAGCCGTTGTTTACCACCAAGCCGGACGGGGTCGGCACCGGTCTGGGCCTGAGCCAGGTCGCCGATTTCTGTCGTGAGGCGGGCGGCGCGGTGACGGTGCGCTCGGCGCCGGGCAAGGGGACCACGGTGACGCTGTTCCTGCCGGCCTGCCATCTGCCCCGGCGCAGCTGAGCTGGCGCAAGCGCTGCGGTTTGCCAGTGCCCAATGCCCTCTCCCCCGGCCCCTCTCCCGCAAGCGGGAGAGGGGAGCACACCAGCGGGCCTTCTCCATGCCGACGGTGTTCTCTCCCTCTCCCGCAAGCGAGAGAGGGCAGCAAACCAGCGGGCCTTTCGCATGCCGACGGTGGTCTCCCTCTCCCGCTTGCGGGAGAGGGCTGGGGAGAGGGCAGCGGCGCGTCTGTTGGCGCCGCGGTTCGGTCAGCGCTCCCGCTGCTGTGCCAGCGCGTAATAGCGGGGGATCTGCGCGAGCGCGAATTCGGCCGCGGCCTCGCGGACTTCGTTGCGGGCGCCGCGCAGGCGCACCGTTTCGGAAAACTCGACGGTGCGGCCGTTACCGCGGCCGGTCTGCCTGAAGATCCAGGCGAAGCACTGCGTACCGGGCGGCGTGCCGTCGTCTCCCTTGCCATCGGCAATGCCGGTATTGCCGATCGCCAGGTTGGCATCGGTCAGCGCGAGTACCCCGCGCGCCATCGCCAGCGATACCTCTTCGCTGGTCAGGCCGTAACGGCGGATCGTTTCCGGCGAGACGCCGAGCACGCGTTGCTTGATCGCCGGCGCATAGGCGACCACCGCGCAGCGCAGCGCGTCGCCGCAGCCGGGCACATCGGCAATGCGCGCGGCGATCAGGCCCGCCGTGCACGACTCCGCGGTGGCCAGTTGCAGGCCGTGCCGCAACAGAAAGCGTGCGGCCTCCTCATGGGCATTCATCTCGTTTTCCTCCCGAGTCAATGACTGCCGGTGTGCAGATTCCATGCCATCGGCGGTCTTGGTCAAATCTGCACGCTTTGCCGAGTGGTCCGCCGCGGACATCGGAAAAGTGTGTAAAAAGCGGCCCCGCATGAAATTCCGAACGCCGGCAGCACGCCGACAGCGGTGATTGGCCACGGTCGGAGCCCGCGCTCCGCCACGGCAAAGGCGGCGGTATGGATATTGCGTCTGGCCTCGAAGCCGCGGGATGCGCAGCGCTGAAGCGCCCCGTCCGCGGCGATCCGATGCAACCGGAGCACAAGGAGTCGAGGCATGCAGCAATCCACCAGCAATCCGCGCGAACGCAGTGTCACCGGCGCACCGTTTGCCGCGCCGGGGACCCGCACCGACCGGTCTGGCGACGAGGTGCGCAGCCGCAGTGCCGATCCCGGTCAAAGCAGTTACGGCGGCTTCAAGAACGAGAACCCCAGCTATCAGCGGCAGGGCGATGCGGCGCGCGGGCCGGAGACCGGCTCGGCGCGCAACCGCGTCAGCTATTCCGACGATCGCATTCTGGATCGGGTCTGCGAGCGCCTGTGGCGCGCGGGGCTCGACGTCAGCGAGGTATCCGTTCGCGTCGAAGGCGGCCACGTGACGCTCGAGGGCCAGGTCGGCAGCCGCACGGCGCGCCGGCAGATCGAAGAGTGTGTCGACGCCTGTCAGGGCGTCTCCGATATCGAGAACCGGATCCGGGTCGCGCCGGACCGCACCGAGTCTCAAGGGTGAGCCATCGAACGAGGGCCACCCACGCAGTGCCTGCACAGTAATTCCCCACCACGATAAAAGGAGTTTCGAATGGACAAGTCCAAGATTCCGAGCGCCCAACGCGCCGCGCTGAGCCTGCTGCTCGACGACCACCGCAACGTCAAGAAGCTGTTCAAGTCGTTCGAGAGCGCGAAGGAGCGTTCCGAGAAGGAACAGATCGCGCAGCAGACCTGCCACGAGTTGACCGTGCACGCGCAGATCGAGGAGGAGATCTTCTATCCCGGCTTGCGCGGGGTCCACGAGAAGCTCGACGACATGCTCGATGAAGCGAAGGTCGAACACCAGGTCGCCAAGGACCTGATCGCGGCCATCGAAGGCGATCTGGGCGGCGAGATGCTGGAGGCCAACTACAAGGTGCTGTCGGAATACGTCAACCACCACGTGCAGGAAGAGGAGAACGAACTCTTCAAGATGGTCATCAGCAAGAACGTGGAATTGGGCGAGATGGCCGAGCAGATGGCTGCCCGCAAGGAAGAGCTGATGGGAGCCATGGCCTAGGTTGGCCACCGTCGCCCCCCCGCAGGCGGGGGCCCAGCAGTTTTGCGGCTCCGGGTTTGCGGCTTAGATAAGCCGCTGGGTTCCCGCCTGCGCGGGAACGACATTCCCATCCCACTCGGCGGCGAGCTTGCCGCCGCCTCTCACACCTTGTGGTGAATCGGCCCGGGCACCGGCGGCAACGGTGCGCCGCGCTCTCCGCGCTCCCCGGGCTCCGGCGCGTCGATCGCATCGGCGGCTTCGGCCCCGGCGATCGGGCTGGCCGGTTCGCCTGGATCGGCCGCCTCCAGCTCGTTGTAGATGCCCAGGATGCCAGGCCCGATCGCCGCCGCCTTGGCGATGCGCTCGGCGGTCGGCAGGTCGGCCACGCGTCCGCGCAGCCGGATGCGCTTGTCCTCGATTCCGACCTCGATACCCTGCGGCATGGCGCCGCCGAATTCCTCGGCGATATGCTCGCGTGCCTGCCGCAGCAGGTCATCGTCCTGTGCGGCGGTATCAGTGCCGGCCGGCGGAGAGGGCTGCGAAGGATTGGCGTTTGACATGGGCATGCTCGTCGGAATCAGGAAAGGAAAGAAGGGCGCGCGCCGTGGTGGTTCTCACGCGCCCGGCCAATGAGACAGCGGGGCCGCGCCATCAGCGCTGGGCGATGCCGCTGCGCCAGGTCATGGTCCGCGTCGACATCGACTTGCCCTGCGACAGCCGTTCTTCCAGCATCGGCAACGACCGCTTGGCGAAGGCCCGCAACGCCGGATCCTTGCCGATCTCGGCCTGCCGCTGGAACAGCGCCAGCGCCTGGCGATTGGCGTCGACCGCGACGATCTGCACGAACATCTTGTCGAACTCGGCGCCCTTCAGCGAACGCAGCTTGGTGACCTCGGGCGCCTCGGGCAGCCGCTGTTCGGGCTGCACGCCCTTGCTTTGCGCGATGCGCGCCAGTTCCGCCGCGAGCGCGCGGTAGTCGCGCGCGGCGCTTCGGGCGTAGGCCAGCAGCGTCGGATCGGCGGAGACCTCGAGCGCCATGCTCGCGGTCTCGACGCCCATCGCGGCGGTCAGGATCGCTTCGTCGATAAAGCGCAGGTCGTCGGTCGACAGCGACGTCGCGGGCGGCTTGGAAGCGCCGGTGGGCGGCGTCGCCAGCGGCGAGGTGGCGGACGGCTGCGCCGACACCGGGCCGGCAGCAAGCGCGGTGGCCACGGCCACGGCGGCCAGCAGTAACTGGGCCGCCATGCGAGGGGTGGATGCGATCGTCGTCATCGCGGATCTCCATCGACGCAACGCCGCCGGCGCGCCAACGCCGGTGACGCGCATCAGCTCTCGGACTTGTGGTCCGGCTTGCCCTTCTGGGGCGTCGATGCCATGTCGTGCAGTTCCTTCTCGCTCATCGACTTGTACATCGACTTCGACGCGCCCTTGAGCTCGCCGACCTTCCTGTCGCCGCGCTTGGCCGACAGCGCCGCGCCGGCGGCCATTTGCTGCGATTTCGATTTGGCTGGCATCGGGTCCTCCATTGACAGTCAGGGTCGGGTGGTGGGGGAGGGTTGCAATCTTGCAAGCCTTGTAAATCCCGGTCGTCACCCCGGTCGTTGCCGCGGCCGGCAGGCAAGCGGCATTCGACGTCAGCGGGACGGCTTGGCCGGCTGCGAAACGCCTTCCAGCGCCTCGCCCGCGCCGCCGGTATCGCCGGTCTTCACCGCCAGGTCGCCCAGCGACACCATGCCGACCAGATGATGGTCCTTGTCGATCACCGCCAGACGGCGGATCTGATGCGCCGCCATCTTCTCGCGGGCGGTATCGATCGACTCGTCATCGCTGCACCACTGCACGTCCTCGCTCATCGCCTGGGTGACCTTGGTGTTGGCCGGGTCAGCCCCGGCGGCGGTGCAGCGCACGGTGATGTCGCGGTCGGTGACCATGCCGGTCAGCCGGCGCCCGTCGCAAACGGGAAGCGCGCCGACATCGAGCTGCGCCATCAGTTCGGCCGCGCGCTTGATGGTGTCGTCCTGCGTCAGAAAGGCCGGCTGTGCGGTCATCACATCGCGTAGCACGCCGCCTGACCGCTGGGCGCCGCCTACTTGCATCTGGGTTGCCATCGTCGTTTCTCCTTGCGGATGGTTGGCACTGCGTGCGCTTCGCACGCATCGACGGTTTCGCAAGATGCGTTCCAGAGCGCCTGCCTGGATGACGCCGCGGTGACACGCCGCGCGCGACCGATCGCCGCGACGGTACGGTTCTTGCGCGGCTGCATGGATACGGGCGCGCATCGCGCCGGACCACGTGCAGGAGATCGATATGCGAAACGAATCCATGCGACGCAATCGGCCGGACCAATCCTGGCCTGGCTACGACCAACGTGACGATGGCTGGAGCGACAACCGCTCCGAACGCTGGGCCCAGGACGACTGGCAGGCGGAATCGGAAGGCAACGAGTGGGAGTCGCGCTGGCGCCGGGCGCAGATGACGCCCTACCAGCTCAGCGAGGGCGGCCCGCCGCGTGGCGCGTTCGATGACGACGATACCTACGGTACCGGCTATGGCCGCGAAGCCGGCCGGCAGAGCCAGCCATACCGCGGCAGCGGCGGCTATGGTGAGGGGCGCTACAGCGGCGAGCAATACACCAGCGGTCAGTCAGGCCGCGGTCAATACGGCCGCGCGCAAGGTGGCGGGCAAGGCGGCGGTGGCGGCCAGTATGGGCGTAGCCAGTATGGGCGCGCATATGGCGGCGGCGGATACGGTGGCAGCCAGTCCGGCTATGGCTCCGAATATGGGTCGGAGTACGGCGGCCGATACGGCGGCCGATATGGCAGTGAATATGGCGGCGAATACGGCAGCCAATATGGGCGTCAATACGGCGGGCAATCCGGCAGCGAATATGGTGGCCAATACGGCGGCCAATACGGCGGCCAATACGGCGGTGAATCCGGCAGCAGCGGATATGGCCGCGGCGAATCGTCGACCCGCCGCAACGAGTACCGCACCGACCCGTGGCAGTCCGGCTATTCCGGCGCCGCGGCGCTGGAGACCGGCACCGGCCCCTCGTACGCGACCGGCACGCGCGGCGACGAATGGAGCGACGAGGACGAGCGCTACGGTGGAACGACCGGAACGACCACGTGGCGCGGCGGCCAGCGGCAGGGCATGCGCAACCGAGACCAGGACTGGCTGCGCGAAGCCGAACGCAGCGGTGGCTACAGCAACGCCGGCACGTCGAACTACGGCTGGGATCGCTTCGACGACGACTGGCCCGGCCGCAACTACGCGGTGCCGGAACACCGCTACGGCGGTGACTATCGCGAGGAATGGTCGGGCCGCGACGCCGGCCGGCTGTCGGCCGGCGAGCTGAGCTATGGCGGCGGCTACGGCGGCGAATATCGCGGCGGATACCGCGGTGACTATGGCCGCGACGAGCGCCGCGAACGCGATGACGATCGCGACGAACACGGTCCGCTGTACAACATCGGCCGGCGCATCGGCGAGGCGGTCAGCGAATTCTTCGGCACCGACGACCGGCCGCAGCGCCGGGTCGGCCCGAAGGGCTATCGCCGCAGCGACGAGCGGGTCCGCGAGGCCGTCTGCGAACGGCTGGCCTATGCCGAAGGGCTCGATGTCAGCGAGGTGACGGTCGACGTCGACGGCGGCATCGTCAAGCTCGGCGGCACCGTGCGCGACCGCAACGAGAAGTACGACATCGAGGACCTGGTCGACAACGTATTCGGCGTGACCGACGTGGAGAACGATATTCGCGTCCGCCGCGACAGCGGGGAATCGCCGGCGAAGATGGACGATCTGAAGGGCTGGACGCCGGACTGATCGCGCCGGCGAGGCGGGCGGTTTTGTCCGGCGGCCCGCCCGCCGCCCGCCGGCAACCTGACGTTGCGTGCGCCACCGCACGCGTGTCAGACAGCCGCCGATGGCGCCGCGCCGCCTCCTTGGGCAATATTGCGCCCACAACAGGGAGGGCGCCATGACCGCCAATGAGGGTTTGATCGCCGCCAACCGCACGGCGGCACCGCGCGATGCCGGCGCACCGGCATCGGGCCAGGCTGACACCGGAAACACGCGCGCGCCATGGTGGCAGCCGGGCGTCTACTGCAGCGCGCCGGCCGTATTTCTGTGGATCGCGTCGCGCCTGCCGGAACCCATGCTGGCCCAGATGTTCCGCGGCGACGCGATGCCGCTGGTGCTCAATCAGCTCGGCGACGCGCTGTTCTTCTGCGGCTGGGTCATCAGCGCGATCCTGCTGTGGGGCAGCCGGCGCCAGCCGCCAGCCGCCTGACCTGCGAAATCCACCATCAACCGGTTACGAGGCCGCGCCGGCCACGCCGGCCTCCTCGCGCCTGAGCACGCGCAGCCGCAGCACGCCGGGCAGCGCGGCCAGCGCCTGCTCCAGCTCGGCCGATGGCGCCTTGTCCAGATCGGTGACGACATAGCCGGTGGTGCCGCGCGTCTCCAGATGCTGTCCCGCGATATTGATGCCCTCGCGCGCGAGCAGCGTGTTCAATGCCGCCAGCGCGCCCGGCGCATTGCCGTGGACGTTCAATAGCCGCGCCGGACAATCGACCGGACCGGGATCGACCTCGGGGAAATTGACCGCGCCGATGGTGGCGCCGGTGGTCAGGTAATTGACCAGCTTGGCCGCGACCTCGACGCCGATGTTCTGCTGCGCCTCCTCGGTACTGCCGCCGATATGCGGGGTCAGCAGCACGTTGGGCAGGTTCTGCAGTTCGCTGACGAAGGCGTCCTTGTTGTTCTTCGGTTCGCTGGGGAAGACGTCGATGGCGGCGCCGCCGAGCCGTCCCTGGCGCAAGGCTTCGGCCAGCGCGGGAATATCGACCACGCTGCCGCGCGAGGCGTTGATCAGCATCGCGCCGCGCTTGAAGGCGGCCAGCACGGTCGCGTCGATCATATTGCGTGTGCGCGGCGTCGCCGGAACGTGCAGCGTCACCACGTCGGCATGCGCGACCGCGTCGGCCAGCGAGCCGGCCGCCTTGGCCGAGCCCAGCGACAGCCGCGGCTGCACGTCGTAGTAGACCACCCGCATGCCCATCGCCTCGGCCAGCACGCCGACCTGCGAGCCGATATTGCCGTAGCCGACGATGGCGAGCGTCTTGCCGCGCGCTTCGAACGCGCCGGCCGCGCCCTTGGCCCATTTGCCGGCATGCGCCAGCGTGTTTTTCTCGGGGATCCGGCGCAGCAGCATCACCGCTTCGCTGACGACCAGCTCGGCCACCGAACGCGTATTCGAGAACGGCGCGTTGAATACCGGAATGCCGGCCGCGGTCGCGGCGGCGAGGTCGACCTGCGAGGTGCCGATGCAGAAGCAGCCGATCGACAGCAGATTCGCGGCGTGGCGAATGTCGTCGGCATGCAGATGGGTCGCCGATCGGATGCCGATCAGCTCGTTGGCGGCCAGCACTTCGTGCAGTTCGCCGCCGGCCAGCGCACCGGCGCGGCGGTCGACCTGCAGTCCGGCCTCGGCCAGCCGTTCGCTGGCGCTTTCGTGAATGTTCTCGAGCAGCATTACCTTGGTCATCGCGGCCTCTTGTGGCGATCGTGGTGGGCCCGACGGTGTCGGTGCAGCGCTCTATCTTGCCTCAACTTCGGCAGGGAAGTGAGGTAGGCGACGATTTGCGCCGCGCCGGACGGACCGGCAGCGGGCCGCGTTCGGCGCTCTTGGCGTGGGACGTGGAGTGGGCGCCGGAGTGCGAGCTGGAGTGCGGGGACGTCGATGTCCTGGCCGAAGCGCCGAGCATTGCGTGGGCACGGATCAGCGGGGTCTCGTCGTTCGCCGCTTCCGCGTGCTGCGCATCGCGCCGGTCGCTGAATTCGTTCAGGTTGACCTGCATCCGCTGCAGCAGCGTCGACAGCATCGTGCGTTCGTCGCTGCTGAACGGGCTGACCGACACCGAATGCAGGGCCTTGAGCGACTGCGCGATGCGCTGCACGCGCGCACGCTCGGCCTCGGGAACGACCGGCTGTCCTTCGGGCAGCGCGGGGCCGCACGCCATGCCGGCGCCGTCAACGAAACCGATCCAGCGATCGCGATGCAGTTCGGCCAGCAGATGCTCGGCCATCTCGACGTCGATCAGGATTGCACCGAGGTAAGGGCGGTGCCGCACATAGTCGCCGCGCGCGACGGCACGCAGCAGGATCCATTTGACGTAGGTCAGGCCGGAAGAAGACAGCGTCGTATCTAGCGCGCGCTGCCAGGCTTTCATCGCCTCGACCAGGGCCACGATCGTCGGCTCTCCTGCATCACTGCGGTGCAGCGTCATTCATGTCTCCCTGTCATGTTTTTGAACGGCGTAACGTACACGAAAACGATGGCAGTTCGAGGGCAACTAAGGGAAATCGAGGACAACGTTTCCCTTCGATATGACGGCCGCGCCGCAGCGTTCACGCCGCCGCCATCGCCGCTTCCCGGTGACCGACCGGCCGGTCGTCGATTGGCCAGTGCAGCACGACCGCGCCGAGCCCGACCACGATCGCGCCCATCCACACCAGATCGTAGGAACCGGTCCGGTCGAACAGATAGCCGCCGAGCCAGACGCCGAGGAAGGAGCCGAGCTGATGGCCAAGAAAGACGAAGCCGAACAGCGTCGCCACATAGCGGGTGCCGAACACCTGCGAGACCAGCCCGCTGGTCAGCGGCACCGTGCCCAGCCAGACGAAGCCCATTACCGCGGCGAACACGAAGACGCTGACGCTGGAGAGCGGCACCAGCAGGAACAGCGCGATCGCCGCGGTGCGCAGCAGATAGATGCCGGCCAGCGCCCGATGCCGCCGCACATGGTTGCCGAGCAGTCCGCACAGATAGGTGCCGGCGATATTGGCCAGCGCGATGATCGCCAGCGCGATCACCGCGTCGCGCGCGGACAGCCCGCGGTCGAGCAGATAGGCGGGCAGGTGCGAGGCGATGAAGGCGAGCTGGAAGCCGCAGGCCAGAAAGCCGATGTTCAGCAGCCAGAAGCCGCGATGCCCGCAGGCCTGGCGGATCGCGGCGCGCATCGATTGCCGGTTGCCGTCCGTGTTCGCCTGCGGCGCTGCCGATGCCGCCGCCGATGCCGCTGCCGATGCCGCCGCCGATGCCGCTGCCGATGCCGCCGCCGATGCCGATGCCGCTGCCGCTGCCGATGCTGTCGTCGTTGCCTCGGCTGCGCGGGCGCCGCGTTCGCGCAGCGGCCATACCAGCGGCAGCGCCAGCAGCGCGCAGACGGCCATCGACCACAGCGCGGCGCTCCAGCCGATCCGCTCGACGCCCGCCTGCACCGCCGGCACCAGCAGGAACTGGCCGAGTCCGCCGAACGAACCGGCCACGCCCAGCGCCCAGCCGCGTCGCTCGGCGCTGACCAGCCGGCTCAGCGCGGCGAACACCACGCCGAAGGTCGTGCCCGACAGCGCCAGGCCGAGGCAGATGCCGGCGCTCCAGACGAAGGCGACGGCGGTACTTGCCTGCGTCATCGTGTAAAGCCCCAGCGCATACAGCAGCAGACCGGCCAGCATCACGCGAGCCGAGCCGAAGCGGTCGGCGATCATGCCGGCGAACGGCTGCGCCAGCCCCCAGACCAGGTTCTGCACCGCCATCGCGAAGCCGAACGCCTCGCGCGTCCAGCCGCGCTCCATCGTGATCGGCAGCAGGAACAGGCCCTGCACATGACGCATGCCGAGCGCGAGGCCGAGGATCAGGCCGCCGGCCACGACCAGCACCAGCGGATCGGTGGCGGACAGCCGGGGAGCGGGGGAGGCGGCGCCGAGGGGAGAGCGGGAACGGGGCATGGTCGTGACGGCCTTCGAATGAGCGGTTAGCATGCGGTGACATCCACCGGATTCCATTAAGCCGGCTGCATGCGGGCAGCTCAATTGATTTCTTTGTCCGCTCGCATGCGATAGTGGAATGCGAAAGATAGAAAGGACCGCCATGCAACACCTCGTCGGCTTGCCGTCGCTCGATCTGCTCAAGGGATTTGTCGCCGTCGGCCGGCGCATGAGCATCACGCTCGCCGCCGAGGACCTGTGCCTGACCCAGTCGGCGGTCAGCCGGCAGATCAGCGCACTGGAGGCGCAGCTCGGGGTGCAACTGCTGGTGCGCCGGCATCGCGCGATCGCGCTGACCGGTGCCGGCGAGCGGCTGTTCCGCAGCGCCAACGCCGCGGTCCAGCAGATCCAGGACGTGGTCGGCGAGTTGCGCGTGCAGGTCGCGCAGCGGCCCGTCACGCTGACCGCGAGCGTCGGCGTCACCGGGCTGTGGCTGCTGCGGCGGCTGGGGCGTTTGCAGCAGGCACATCCGGGGCTGGAGCTGCGGCTGTCGGCCAGCAACCGGGTGGCGGACCTGCGCGCCGAGCAGATCGATCTGGCGATCCGCTACTGCGCCGCCGACCATGCGCCGCCGGGCGCGATCGCGCTGTTCGGCGAGACCATCGTGCCGGTCGCGCATCCCGCGCTCGGCGTCGCGGCGATCGACAGCGTGCGGGCGCTGCAGGGCCTGAATCTGCTCGAGTTCGACGACGACACCAATCCGCGGCTGCGCTGGCGCCATTGGCTCGAGGAGCGCGGCTGGCAGGGAGCGAAGCCGCGCGCGATGACGCAGTTCAACCAGTACGACCAGGTCATCCATGCCGCGCTGGCGGGACAGGGCGTCGCGCTGGGGCGGCTGGAACTGATCCGTGACCTGCTCGACGACAGGCAGCTCGGCGTGGTCGCCGCGCCGCCGCCGGCTTCGGGCGACAGCTTCGGCTACTGGCTGATCCAGGCGGACGAGCGTCCGCGTGCCGATGTGTTGAAGGTGGTGGCATGGATCCGCCAGGAGGCGGCGGGGCATCGGATCGGAAGTTGACTTTCCCGAGTCCGGCGGTGGGTCTCTGTTGAGTCCGGTCAAAATACTGTATAAACATACAGTATCCGAAAGCCGAGTCTTTCCGGCGCTGTGAAGCGCACAACAGCGCACAAGAGCGCGCACACCAATGCACAGATGGTGCACGGAGAGACCTAGAGACCACCATGATTGCGTCATCGCCTGCCGTCACGTCACCGCCTTCCCTGCCGCAAGCCCCGCTGGATCGCCAGCGCGCGCTGGCCGAACTGGAGCGGCGCCATCCCGACCTGTGGCGGGCCGGCCAGCTCGGCCGCGCCGCCTCGCTGCCGGTATGGCCGACCGGCTACGACGCGCTGTCGGCACAGTTGCCTGGCGGCGGCTGGCCGGTCGGCGCAGTGACCGAGCTGCTGGTGCCGGACCACGGCGTCGGCGAAGTGCGCCTGTTGCGGCCGGCCTTGCAATCGCTGACCGAGGCCGGGCGCCGGCTGGTATGGATCGGCGCGCCGCATGCCGTCAATGCGCCGGCGCTGGCGGCCTGGGGTTTGCCGGCCCGGCAGGTGTATTGGGTCCGGGCCAACGAAGAGGAGGGCGCGGCCCGCCAGGCCGCCGCCAAGGGCAGGCGTCCGGCTCGCCAGACCGCCCAGGCCATCCAGGCCGCCCGCCAGGCCGATCTGCTGTGGGCCGCCGAGCAGGTGCTGCGCAGCCAGGCCTTCGGCGGCGTGCTGGTGTGGCTGCCCTCGGCCCGTCCCGAGGCGGTGCGGCGGCTGCAGGTGCTGGCCCAGGCCAGCGACGCGGTGGTCTGGGTCTGCCGTCCGGCCGCGGCCCTGCGCGAATCGTCGCCGGCGGTGCTGCGGCTGCTGCTGTCGCCGCTGCCCGGCAATGCGCTGTCGATCGTGTTCCACAAGCGGCGCGGACCGGTGCGCGATACCCCGCTGATCCTGCCGCTCGGCGCGATGCCGGCGGTGCCGGCCGGGCGCTCGGCGGTGGCCGAGCCGGTGCCCGAATCGATGCCGGAGTCGATGTCCGAATCGATGTCCGAATCGATGACCCCGGCGGCCGCCAGCGCCAACGAATCCCTCCACGAGTCCGATCATGCCGTTCTGGATCGCGGTGCATCTGCCGCGCCTGCCGCTGGACGCGCTGCACCCCAGCTGGCCTGAGGCCGCGGGCAGCACCGGCAGCCACATCGGCAGCCACACCGGCACGCTGAGCCATGCGGTGCCGACGGTCGTGCTGGAGCAGGAGCGGGTGGTGCTGGCCAACCGGCCGGCGATGGCGCTGGGCGTGTCCGCCGGCATGCGGCGCGGCGGCGTGCAGGCGCTGTCGGCGGAGATCGTCCATCTGGAGCGCGACCCGGCCGCCGAAGCGCAACTGCTGACCGCGGCCGCGCTGGCGCTGCTGCGCTTCACGCCGCAGGTCACGCTGGACGAGGAACTCGGCCCCGCCACCGTCGCGCTCGACGTGACCGCCAGCCTGCGCCTGTTCGGCGGCCATCGCGCGCTCTGCCGCGCGGTGCGCGCCTGCGTGCGCAGCCTCGGCACCTTCGCCCAGATCGGCTGCGGTACCACCGCCCATGGCGCCGCCTGGCTGGCCGCGAT
>NZ_AMPR02000002.1:0-66558 GCF_000307735.3 Cupriavidus sp. HPC(L)
GTCACGTTGAGCACGCTCGCCACCGCCCGGGGTCTGCGGATCGCGCTGTTCCAGCCGCAGCCCGTGGCGGCGGGCGAGGACTTCGCCCGGATTCCGCTGAAGCTGCGCGTCCACGGCGGCTATCGCGAAATCACGGCCTGGCTGGCCGATATCGCGGCCCTGCCGAGGCTGGTGACGCTGCAGTCGATGCAGCTGGCAGCCGGCAAGGGCGGCAGCCAGGGCGGCGGGCTGACGATGGAGGCGGTCGCGCTGGCCTACCGCGCGCTCGATGCGGCCGAACGCGAGGCGCAGCAGCGGGCGGCGCGCACACCGCGCGGGAAAGCCGCGGCCCAGGCCGTGCCGCCGGTGGCATGGACTCCCACGCCGCCGGACTCGCCACCTCTCTTGCCTCTGCTCGACGCGAACCATGCCGGCGACACTGACCTGGCGGCGGGGGACCCCTTTACCTACGCGCGGCTGCTTGCGCCCCAATTCGCGCCGCCGGACGATTGGCTCGCCGATCGGCGTCAGGCGCGGGCGCGCGAGCCGCTCGAGGCGTATGCGCTGGAGCAGTTGCGGATGGTCGGCAGCCTGCACGGCGCGGGCCGCGCCTACGGCCTGGTGCGGGTCGATGGCGTCGGCGCGGACGGCCTGGTCGCGGCGCTGCAGGTCGGACAGCGTGTGGGGCGCCACGATGGCGTCGTGGTGCGCATTGAACGGGACGAGATCGTGCTGCGCGAGCGCGTCTGGAACGGAGAGGATCGATGGATCGAAACGACGTCCCGCCTCGCGCTCGATGCGCCGGCGTGAACGCGCGCCTGCGGAGGGGGCTGACGCCGCGGATGGCGGTCGCGCTGGCGTTGGCCATGCCATGGGCGATTCCGCTGCGCGCGCTGGCCGTGCCCACGGTCGAGGCGCCGGCGGCCGACGCCGCGCCTTCCGCTTCGCCTTCGCCTTCGCCTTCGCCCGCGCCCACCCGCGAGCGCCTGTCCCTGAATTTCCAGCGCGTCGATGTCCGCGCGCTGCTGCAGGTCTTCGCCGACTTCACCGATCTGAACGTGGTCGCCAGCGACAGCGTGCAGGGCAATCTGACGCTGCGGCTCAAGGACGTGCCGTGGGAGCAGGCGCTGCGCATCGTGCTCGATGCCAAGGGACTGGCGTCGCGGCGCGACGGCAATGTGCTGTGGGTCGCGCCGCGCGCCGAGCTCGCGGCGCGGGACAGGCAGGAGCTGGAGGCCCGGCAGCAACTGGCCGACCTGGAGCCGGTCGGCAGCCAGGTGTTCCAGCTGAACTATCAGCGTGCGGACGATGTCCGCCGGCTGCTGCTCGGCAGCGGATCCACGGCGCCGGCGGCGAGCGCGGGGCCATACGGCGGTTCGCAAGGGCACGGCGCATCGGCGGGCGCCTCCCCGCTGCGGCTGCTGTCCCGCCGCGGCAGCCTGACCGCCGACGCGCGCACCAACCAGCTGTTCGTCGCGGACCTGCCCGAACGGCTGCAGCAGATCGCCGCCTTCCTGGCCCGCATCGACGTGCCGGTGCGCCAGGTCATCATCGAGGCCCGCATCGTCGAGGCCGACGACAAGTTCAGCCGCAACCTGGGCGTCAAGCTGAGCTTTGCCGCGCAATACGGGCGCGGCCGCGTCGCCGATACCCTGTCCGACGTGATGCCCGGCGCGGCGGGGCAGCCGGGCCCGTTGCTCAGCCTGCCGGCCGGCGCGCTGCATGGCGCCGATCCGGGCCACCTGGCGGTCAGCCTGTTCAACAGCGCGGCCAGCCGTTTCGTCGCGCTGGAGCTGTCGGCGCTGGAGGCCGACGGCAAGGGCAAGATCGTGTCGAGCCCGCGCGTGGTCACCACCAACAACATCAAGGCACTGATCGAGCAGGGCACCGAGTTGCCGTACCAGGCGGCCACCTCCAGCGGCGCGACCTCGGTGCAGTTCCGCAAGGCCAATCTGAAGCTGGAGGTGACGCCGCAGATCACGCCCGAGGGCCAGGTGCTGCTCGACGTCGACGTCAGCAAGGACAGCGTCGGCGTGCAGACGACGCAGGGCTTCGCGATCGATACCAGGCACGTGCAGACCCAGGTGCTGCTCGAGAACGGCGGCACGGCGGTGATCGGCGGCATCTATACGCGCGCCGAGCGCGGCGACGCCGCCAAGGTGCCGCTGCTCGGCGATATCCCGGTGCTCGGCCGGTTGTTCGGCAGCCGCGCGGTCTGGCGCGACCGCACCGAGCTGCTGGTCTTCCTGACGCCGCGCATCCTGCATGATGCCGGCGCGCCGGGCCGCGGCCATTCACGCGACCCGCCCGGCGCGATGCAGTAGACTGAGGCCCGCAATGCAGCGTCGGCGCTGGCCTGCGGCAGGAGCTGGCGATATTCGCCGGCGATTCGCCGCTGGAGCGGGCCGCGCGGCTGCACGGGTCTTGCCCCGCCGGGCCCGACATAAGAAGATGATGCCGTTTCCAACCCGCGAGCCGCCTGCAGAGCGCCGATCGGCTCGCCGCGAATCCGTGACCGCTTCCCGTCCGAACCTTTTTTTCGTCGGCCTGATGGGCGCCGGCAAGACCACTGTCGGCCGCACCGTGGCCCGCCGCATCGGCTATTCCTTCTTCGATTCCGACCATGAGATCGAGGCGCGCTGCGGCGTTCGCATCCCGGTGATCTTCGATCACGAAGGGGAGAGCGGCTTTCGCGACCGCGAGGCGCAGATGATCGACGAGCTGACGCAGCGCCAGGGCATCGTGCTGGCGACCGGCGGCGGCGCGGTGCTGCGGCCCGAGAACCGCAGCCGGCTGAAGGCGCGCGGCACCGTGGTCTACCTGCGCGCCAGCCCGCACGACCTGTGGCTGCGCACGCGGCACGACCGCAACCGGCCGCTGCTGCAGACGCAGGACCCGAAGGCGCGCCTGGAGGCGCTGTATGCCGAGCGCGATCCGCTCTATCGCGAGGTCGCCGATTTCGTCATCGAGACCGGCAAGCCCTCGGTAGCCCAGCTTGCTAATATGGTGCTGATGCAACTCGAGATGTCCGGCTGGATCGCCGCGGCGGCCGGCGGCAACGATCCCCGCAACGATGTTCCCGACGATGCCCGCAGCGATGCCGGCATCGAGCCGGCCCAAGATACCAAGACCGATGATCACGCTTGAAGTCGACCTGGGAGAGCGCAGCTATCCCATCCATATCGGCGCGGACCTGCTGGACCGCGCCGATCTGCTGGCCCCCCATATCCGTGGCCGCCACGCCGTCATTGTCACCAACGAGACCGTCGGTCCGCTGTACGCGGCGCGCGTCGAAGCCACGCTGGCCGGTCTCGGCAAGATCGTGCGCACGGTGACGCTGCCCGACGGCGAGTCGTTCAAGCACTGGCAGACGCTGAACCTGATCTTCGATGCGCTGCTCGCCGCCGGCGCCGACCGCAAGACCACGCTGATCGCGCTCGGCGGCGGCGTGGTGGGCGACATGACCGGGTTTGCCGCGGCCTGCTACATGCGCGGTGTACCGTTCGTGCAGATGCCGACCACGCTGCTGGCCCAGGTCGATTCGTCGGTGGGGGGCAAGACCGGCATCAACCATCCGCTCGGCAAGAACATGATCGGCGCCTTCCACCAGCCGCAGGCGGTGATCGCCGATATCGGCACGCTGAAGACGCTGCCCCCGCGCGAACTGGCCGCGGGCCTGGCCGAGGTCATCAAGCATGGCGCGATCGCCGACGCCGACTACTTCAGCTGGATCGAGCAGCATATCGGCGCGCTCAACGCCTGCGACGCCGACATGATGGCGCTGGCCGTGCAGCGCTCCTGCGAGATCAAGGCCGCGGTGGTGGCCGCCGACGAGCGCGAGGGCGGCATCCGCGCCACGCTCAATTTCGGCCATACCTTCGGCCATGCAATCGAGGCCGGCATGGGCTACGGCGAGTGGCTGCACGGCGAAGCGGTCGGCTGCGGCATGGTGATGGCCGCGGGCCTGTCGCTGCGGCTGGGCTTCATCGACATCGAGACGCGCTCGCGCATCGAGCGGCTGGTGGCCGCCGCGATGCTGCCGGTCGTCGCGCCCGATCTCGGCGTGGACCGCTACATCGAACTGATGAAGGTCGACAAGAAGGCCGAGGCCGGCCAGATCAAGTTCATCCTGCTGAAGAAGCTCGGCGAGGCCTTGATCACCAGCGTGCCCGATGCCGACCTGCGCGCCACGCTGCAGCACGCCGTATTGAAACGTCCCGTCGAGGCACCGGTCGCGTAAGCGGTCGGCCATGCCTCGCAACCCTCAGACGATGCCCGCATCGCCCAACCGGATTGCCGCATGACCGATCTCGAAAGCCATCTCGCTCCCTATGCCGCGCACTCGGCGCAGTCGCGCGGGCGTGTCCATGTCGAACCGGCGTCGTCCTCGCGCAGCGAGTTCCAGCGCGACCGCGACCGCGTGATCCACAGCACCGCGTTCCGCCGGCTCGAATACAAGACGCAGGTCTTCGTCAATCACGAGGGCGACCTGTTTCGCACGCGGCTGACGCACAGCCTCGAGGTAGCGCAGATTGCCCGCTCGATCGCCCGCAACCTGCGGCTGAACGAGGACCTGGTCGAGGCGATCTCGCTGGCGCACGACCTCGGCCATACGCCGTTCGGCCACGCGGGCCAGGATGCGCTGAACGCCTGCATGAAGAACCACGGCGGCTTCGAGCACAACCTGCAGAGCCTGCTGGTGGTGGACGAGCTGGAGGAGCGCTACGGCGGCTTCAACGGCCTGAACCTGACGTTCGAGACGCGCGAGGGCATCCTGAAGCATTGCTCGCGCGTCAACGCCGCCGCGCTGGGCGAGCTGGGGCGGCGCTTCCTCGAGGGCACGCAGCCGTCGCTGGAGGCGCAGCTGGCCAACCTGGCCGACGAGATCGCCTACAACAACCACGACATCGACGACGGGCTGCGCTCGGGGCTGCTGACGCTCGAGCAGATGGACGAGGTGCCGATGTGGGGCCGTCACCGCGCCGAGGTCATCGCGGCCTATCCGGGCATCAACGGCCGCCGGCTGATCAACGAGACGGTCCGCCGGATGATCAACACGCTGATCGTCGACCTGATCGAGACGACTCGCCGCAATATCGCCGCCGCGCGCCCGGCCGATATCGACGCGGTGCGCGCCGCCGGGCCGCTGGTCGCCTTCAGCCCGACGGTCAGGGAGGAGGCGCAGGCGCTCAAGCGCTTCCTGTTCCGCCATCTGTACCGCCACTATCTGGTGATGCGGATGTCGGCCAAGGCCCAGCGCATCATCGGCGACCTGTTCGAAGCCTTCATGGGCGACCCGCGCCTGCTGCCGCCGCAATACCAGGCGGCCCACGGCGGCGATCAGCCGCGGCTGATCGCCCACTACATCGCCGGCATGACCGACCGCTACGCGATCCGGGAGCATCGGCGCATGTTCGCCGTCGGCGAGCAGAACTGATGGCCGGCCGGGGGGCCGCCCTCAAAAAATAGGGACAGATGAGCTATCATGGCGCCATCGCATTGACACGATGGCGCCATGGCTCGACTTCCCCGCTTCTCTCCGACCGGCCTGCCGGCACTGGTGTTGCAACGTGGCAACAACCGCCAGCCGGTCTTCCTTACCCCAGACGATTACCGCTTTTACCTCGACTGCCTGCGCATGGCCGCGCGCGAGCACGATCTGGCGGTGCACGCCTACGGGCTGCGGCCCAACCATATCCATCTGGTAGCGACGCCCCGGCGCGACGACGCGCTGAGCCTGACGATGCAGGCGGTGGGCCGCCGCTACGCCCGTTACTTCAATCGCGTCGCCAGCCGCACCGGCACGCTGTGGGAAGGGCGCTTCCGCTCCGCGGTGCTGGAGCCCGACGCCTGGCTGCTGCCGGCGATGCTCTATGTCGAAGGCAACGCCGTTCGCGCCGGCGAGGCGAACACGCCGGAGGAGGACCGCTGGAGCAGCCACCGCCATCACGTCGGCCTCGAGGCGAGTCCCTTTGTAAGCGATCACTCCGCCTACTGGGCGCTAGGCAATACCCCGTTCGAGCGCCAGTCGCGCTACCAGTCGCTGGCGGCGGAAGGGTTGTCGTCCTCGGCGCTGGCCGTGCTGCGCAAGCACGCGCACAGCGGCTGGCCGCTCGGCAACGAGGCCTTCCTGCGCGGCCTGGAGCGCCACGCGGACCGGCGCGTGCAGCCGCTGCCGAAGGGCCGGCCGAAGCGCGCACCGGCCGAACCCGATACTGCGGCGACGTCCTGACAAATTGTCACTTCATGGCCACCGGACGCCGCCCAGAAATGGTGCAATATTAATGTGTCCCCAATAAATGACCCTCACCAAAACAGGGCATCGGTTAATATGATCTGACCCCATTTTATTTTTTTGCGGGCCTCAGACGATTCTTTTATATTTGCTCCACCCACATTCATTGTGCGGCGCGTCACGTCCTGTGTACGCCGCTGCGGTCTCCTTCGCTGCCCACCACGTCCGCCCGGACTGCACGCGAACGCCGTTCCGGCCGATGCCACACGAGGCGCGCTGCCCTCACCGGAATCGAAGCCCGTGGACCAATCGCAATTCCCGCCGGCCGAGCAGGCCCAGCAGGCCCAACAGGCGCTGCAGACCCACGCCAGCGCCGAGCGCCCGCAGGCGCAAGGCATGTACGACCCCGCCAACGAGCATGACGCCTGCGGCGTCGGCATGGTCGCCCATATCAAGGGCAAGAAGAGCCACGAGATCATCCTGCAGGGCCTGAAGATCCTGGAGAACCTGGATCACCGCGGCGCGGTGGGCGCGGACCACCTGATGGGCGACGGCGCGGGCATCCTGATCCAGATTCCCGACCAGTTCTATCGCGAGGAAATGGCCAGGCAGGGCGTGACGCTGCCGCCGGCCGGCGAGTACGGCGTGGGCATGATCTTCCTGCCGAAGGAGCACGCCTCGCGGCTGGCCTGCGAACAGGAGCTCGAGCGCACCGTTCGCCTCGAGGGCCAGGTCGTGCTGGGCTGGCGCGACGTGCCGGTCGACGCGGCGATGCCGATGTCGCCGACGGTGCGCAAGACCGAGCCGGTGATCCGCCAGATCTTCATCGGCCGCGGCCGCGACATCATGACGACGGACGCGCTCGAGCGGAAGCTGTACGTGATCCGCAAGACCGCGAGCCACGCGATCCAGGCGCTCAAGCTCAAGCACGGCAAGGAATACTTCGTGCCGTCGATGTCGGCGCGCACCGTGGTCTACAAGGGCCTGCTGCTGGCCAACCAGGTCGGCCAGTACTACCGCGACCTGCAGGATGCGCGCGCCGTGTCGGCGCTGGCGCTGGTCCACCAACGCTTCTCGACCAACACCTTCCCGGCCTGGGAACTGGCGCACCCGTACCGGATGGTCGCCCACAACGGCGAAATCAACACGGTCAAGGGCAACGTCAACTGGATCAACGCGCGCACCGGCGCGATCTCGTCGCCGGTGCTGGGCGAGGACCTGCCCAAGCTGTGGCCGCTGATCTATCCGGGCCAGTCCGATACCGCGTCGTTCGACAACTGCCTCGAGCTGCTGACGATGGCCGGCTACCCGCTGGTCCACGCGATGATGATGATGATTCCGGAAGCGTGGGAGCAGCACACGCTGATGGACGACAACCGTCGCGCGTTCTACGAGTACCACGCCGCGATGATGGAGCCGTGGGACGGCCCCGCCGCGATCTGCTTCACCGACGGCCGCCAGATCGGCGCGACGCTGGACCGCAACGGCCTGCGTCCGGCGCGCTTCTACGTGACCGAGGACGACGTCGTGGTGCTGGCCTCCGAGGCCGGCGTGCTGCCGTTCCCCGAGTCGCGCGTGGTGCAGAAGTGGCGCCTGCAGCCGGGCAAGATGTTCCTGATCGATATGGAGCAGGGCCGCATCATCGACGACAAGGAACTGAAGGACAACCTGGCCAACGCCAAGCCTTACAAGAGCTGGATCGATGCCGTGCGCATCAAGCTCGACGAGATCGACGCGAAGCCCGAGGATGTCGCCTCCGAGGCCAAGCCCGCGGCCAAGCTGCTGGACCGCCAGCAGGCGTTCGGCTTCACGCAGGAGGACGTCAAGTTCCTGATGGCGCCGATGGCGCTGTCCGGCGAAGAGGCGACCGGCTCGATGGGCAACGACTCGCCGCTGGCGGTGCTGTCGTCCAAGAACAAGACGCTGTACCACTACTTCAAGCAGCTGTTCGCGCAGGTCACCAACCCGCCGATCGATCCGATCCGCGAGAACATGGTGATGTCGCTGGTGTCCTTCATCGGACCGAAGCCGAACCTGCTCGAGCTGAACAACATCAACCCGCCGATGCGCCTCGAAGTGTCCCAGCCGGTGCTGGACTTCAAGGACATCGCCAAGATCCGCAACATCGAGCACTACACCGGCGGCAAGTTCCGTTCGTACGAGCTCGACATCTGCTATCCGGCCCAGTGGGGCAAGGAAGGCATCGAGGCGCGCCTGGCGTCGCTGTGCGCCGAGGCCGTCGATGCGGTGAAGTCGGGCTACAACATCCTGATCGTGTCGGACCGCCGCGTCGATCCGTCGCACGTCGCGATCCCGGCGCTGCTGGCCACCTCGGCGATCCACCATCACCTGGTGGAAAAGGGCCTGCGCACGTCCACCGGCCTGGTGGTCGAGACCGGCTCGGCGCGGGAGGTCCATCACTTCGCGCTGCTGGCCGGCTACGGCGCCGAGGCGGTGCACCCGTACCTGGCGATGGAAACGCTGGCCGAGATGGCCGGCGGCCTGTCGGGCGACCTGTCGGCCGACAAGGCGATCAAGAACTTCATCAAGGCGATCGGCAAGGGCCTGCAGAAGGTGATGTCCAAGATGGGCATCTCGACCTACATGTCCTACACCGGCGCGCAGATCTTCGAGGCCATCGGCCTGTCGCGCGAGCTGGTGCAGAAGTACTTCCACGGTACCGCGTCGAACGTCGAGGGCATCGGCATCTTCGAGGTCGCCGAGGAAGCGCTGCGCCTGCACCGCGACGCCTTCGGCGACAGCCCGGTGCTGGAGAACATGCTGGACGCCGGTGGCGAATATGCGTTCCGCATCCGCGGCGAAGAGCATATGTGGACCCCGGACTCGATCGCCAAGCTGCAGCACTCGGTGCGCGCCAACGAGGGGCAGGGTGCGTACCAGACCTACAAGGAATACGCGAACCTGATCAACGACCAGAGCCGCCGCCACATGACGCTGCGCGGCCTGTTCGAGTTCAAGGTCGATCCGGCCAAGGCGATCCCGCTGGAGGAAGTCGAGCCGGCCAAGGAAATCGTCAAGCGCTTTGCCACCGGCGCGATGTCGCTCGGCTCGATCTCGACCGAGGCGCACACCACGCTGGCGATCGCGATGAACCGCATCGGCGGCAAGTCGAACACCGGCGAGGGCGGCGAGGACGAGAAGCGCTATCGCAACGAGCTGCGCGGCATTCCGATCAAGAACGGCGACACGCTCAAGAGCCTGCTGGGCGACGACGTGGTCGAGCGCGACATCGAGCTCAAGGACGGCGATTCGCTGCGCTCGAAGATCAAGCAGGTCGCCTCGGGCCGGTTCGGCGTGACCGCCGAATACCTGGCGTCGGCCGACCAGATCCAGATCAAGATGGCGCAGGGCGCCAAGCCTGGCGAGGGCGGCCAGCTGCCCGGCCACAAGGTGTCGGACTACATCGGCAAGCTGCGTTATTCGGTGCCGGGCGTCGGCCTGATCTCGCCGCCGCCGCACCACGACATCTATTCGATCGAGGATCTGGCGCAGCTGATCCACGACCTGAAGAACGTCAATCCGCAGGCCGACATCTCGGTCAAGCTGGTGTCCGAAGTGGGCGTGGGCACGGTCGCGGCGGGCGTCGCCAAGGCCAAGGCCGACCACGTGGTGATCGCCGGCCATGACGGCGGCACCGGCGCTTCGCCGTGGTCGTCGATCAAGCACGCCGGCACGCCGTGGGAGCTGGGCCTGGCCGAGACGCAGCAGACGCTGATGCTCAACGGCCTGCGCAACCGCATCCGCGTGCAGGCCGACGGCCAGATGAAGACCGGCCGCGACGTCGTGATCGGCGCGCTGCTGGGCGCCGACGAGTTCGGCTTCGCCACCGCGCCGCTGGTCGCCGAGGGCTGCATCATGATGCGCAAGTGCCATCTGAATACCTGCCCGGTCGGCGTCGCCACGCAGGACCCGGTGCTGCGCGCGAAATTCCAGGGCAAGCCCGAGCACGTCGTCAATTTCTTCTTCTTCGTCGCCGAGGAAGCGCGCGAGATCATGGCGCAGCTGGGCATCCGCACCTTCGACGAGCTGATCGGCCGCGCCGACCTGCTCGACACCCGTGCCGGCATCGAGCACTGGAAGGCGCGCGGCCTGGACTTCTCGCGCATCTTCTATCAGCCGCCGTTCCCGGGCGACCAGCCGCGTTTCCACACCGATACGCAGGACCACGGCCTGGCGCCGGAATCGGGCAAGGCGCTGGACCACGTGCTGATCGCCAAGTCGCGCGCGGCCATCGACAAGGGTGAACGGGTGTCGTTCATCCAGCCGATCAAGAACGTCAACCGGACCGTCGGCGCGATGCTGTCGGGCACGGTGGCGCGCCAGTACGGCCATGAGGGCCTGCCGGACGACACCATCCACATCCAGCTGCAGGGCACCGCGGGCCAGTCGTTCGGCGCGTTCCTCGCGCACGGCATCACGCTGGACCTGGTGGGCGACGCCAACGACTACGTGGGCAAGGGCCTGTCGGGCGGCCGCGTGATCGTGCGCACGCCGCACGAGTTCCGCGGCGATCCGACCCGCAACATCATCGTCGGCAACACCGTGCTGTACGGCGCGATCGCGGGCGAGGCCTTCTTCAACGGCGTCGCGGGCGAGCGCTTCGCGGTGCGCAACTCGGGCGCCGTCGCGGTGGTCGAGGGCACCGGCGACCATGGTTGCGAGTACATGACCGGCGGCACCGTGGTGGTGCTGGGCGCCACCGGCCGCAACTTCGCGGCCGGCATGTCGGGCGGCGTGGCCTACGTCTACGACGAGGACGGCCTGTTCGACAAGCGCTGCAACACCTCGATGGTCGCGCTCGAAGCGGTGCTGGGCGCCGCCGACCAGGAGAAGGGCCAGAGCGCGGCCAGCTGGCACAAGTTCGGCGGCAAGCGCCAGCTGGACGAGGTGATCCTGCGCGGCCTCATCGAGCAGCACTTCCGCTTCACCGGCTCGGAGCGCGCCAAGGCGCTGCTGTCGGACTGGACCACGGCGCGCCGCAAGTTCGTCAAGGTCTTCCCGACCGAGTACAAGCGGGCGCTGGGCGAGATGTACGCCAAGGAACAGGCCGCGCGCGACAGCGACCGCGAGGCGATTGCCGCCTGAGGGCGGGCCCCGCAGCCGGGACGGCGCGGGCGGCAACGGTGGCGAATCGCTGCCGCCGCGCGGTCCACCACACCACTATGACCTCACAACGGGGCGCGCGCGTCGCGCTGCGCCCCGAGCACAACCCAAGGAAGCGACATGGGCAAGGCGACTGGCTTTCTCGAATTTCCGCGCCAGAGCGAGAGTTACGAACCGGCACCGAAGCGGGTCCGGCATTACAAGGAATTCGTGTTCCGGCTGAGCGACAACGAAGCCAAGGTGCAGGGCGCGCGCTGCATGGACTGCGGCATCCCGTTCTGCAACAACGGCTGCCCGGTCAACAACATCATCCCGGACTTCAACGACCTGGTGTATCGCCAGGACTGGAAGTCGGCGATCGACGTGCTGCACCAGACCAACAACTTCCCCGAATTCACCGGCCGCATCTGCCCGGCGCCGTGCGAGGCCGCCTGCACGCTCGGCATCAATGAAGACCCGGTCGGCATCAAGTCGATCGAGCGCGCGATCGGCGACAAGGCGTGGGAAGAGGATTGGGTCAAGCCGCAGCCGCCCGCGCACAAGACCGGCAAGACGGTGGCCGTGGTCGGCTCGGGCCCCGCGGGCCTGGCGGCCGCGCAGCAGCTCGCTCGCGCCGGCCACGACGTCACCGTGTTCGAGAAGAACGACCGCATCGGCGGCCTGCTGCGCTACGGCATCCCCGACTTCAAGCTGGAGAAGGCGCTGATCGACCGCCGCATGACGCAGATGCAGGCCGAGGGCGTGACCTTCCGCGCCGGCGTGATGGTGACCGACGGCAAGCTGCCGGCCGGCATCAAGAACTACGCGCGCGAAACGATCTCGGCGCAGGAGCTGATGGACCAGTTCGACGCGGTCGTGCTGGCCGGCGGCGCCGAAGTGCCGCGCGATCTGCCGGTGCCGGGGCGCGAGCTGCAGGGCGTGCATTTCGCGCTGGAATTCCTGATTCCGCAGAACAAGGAAGTGGCCGGCGACGGCCCCAACGAGATCCGCGCCGACGGCAAGCACGTGGTGGTGATCGGCGGCGGCGATACCGGCTCGGACTGCGTCGGCACCTCGAACCGCCATGGCGCCGTCTCGGTGACCCAGTTCGAACTGCTGCCGCAGCCGCCGGAAGAGGAGAACAAGCCGCTGGTGTGGCCGTACTGGCCGATCAAGCTGCGCACCTCGTCGTCGCACGAGGAAGGCTGCGAGCGCGACTGGTCGGTGGCGACCAAGGAATTCATCGGCGAGAACGGCAAGGTTACCGCGCTGAAGGCGTGCCGCGTCGAATGGAAGGACGGCCGCATGCAGGAAGTGCCCGACAGCGAGTTCGTGCTGAAGGCCGACCTGGTGCTGCTGGCGATGGGCTTCACCAACCCGGTGGGCTCGATGCTGGAAGCGTTCGGTGTCGACACCGATGCGCGCAAGAACGCCAGGGCGTCGACCGAAGGCGAGCGCGCCTACTTCACCAATGTGCCGAAGGTGTTCGCCGCTGGCGACGTGCGCCGCGGCCAGTCGCTGGTGGTCTGGGCGATCCGCGAAGGCCGCCAGGCCGCACGCTCGGTCGATGCCTTCCTGATGGGGCATTCGGAACTGCCGCGCTGATTGGCGCTGGCGCGGGGGAAGGGCCCGGTTGCCCTCTCCCCGACCCTCTCCCGCAAGCGGGAGAGGCAGAACCCAGCAAGGAGAGGACGAGCGCCACAGGTTCGCCTACGTATCGTCCGCTGTAGGGGTGGCTCCCCTCTCCCGCTTGCGGGAGAGGGGCCGGGGGAGAGGGGCCGGGGGAGAGGGCAGCGGGCGGACGCCACGCCACCGCCATTCAACCGTACCCGCCGATCTCCCTCCCCATCACCACCGCCCCCTTCCCATAGCGCGACAGCCTGGTCGCCGCTTCCCCCACAAGCGCCACCGGCGCGTAGCCCAGCTGCTGCCACCAGCGCGCCGCGCTCTGGACCGCGATCAGCCGCGAGCAGCGCAGGCCCGCCTGCATCGCATGCTGCCGCGCCTTCGCATAGAGCCGTTTCGCCAGCCCTTGCCCTTGTCCCGCAGGCGCGACCGCCATGTCGTGGATGAACCAGCTCAGGGTTTGGTCTGCGGCCCCATCGTGCCGCAGCACGCCGTCGAGCGGCGGCAGCGTCTCGCGCGGCCACGGATGGGTCAGCAGATAGGCGGCAAGCCGTTGCGGCGCATCGGCGTGCGCGGCGACCCAGCATAGCGTCGGCGCCAGCGCCAGCCGGCTGGCCAGCGCGTCGGCCGATTCGATCAGTTCGGGGCGGTAGCACTGCGCCTGCACCGCCAGCACTTCGGGCAGATCGGCCGCCGCCATCGGCCGCAACAGGAAATCGGACATGGCGCGGATTATAGGGCGCCCCGGGGAGGCGTCCGGGCGATACGCCGCCGCACAATGTGCTTCCGGGTTGACCCGGCTATGGTTAACGCGGTTTGTGCTGGCCGGAAGCGGCTTCGTACAATCGTCCCAAGCAAGAACAACGCTGCCTCGCTCACCCCTGTCAGCCAATCCAGGCGCCCGCCAGCGCGGCGCCCCGGAGGATCTTGATGCCCGAAGTACGCATGCTTGCGCGGCTTTGGCGAGGTAAGGCGACGTTGCGCTTCCCCGCCGTGACGGCGACCGGCGCACCTGGCGCGCGACCGCACGCCGCCGCAGGTCCCGGGCGCGCGGTGGTCGTGATGTGTCTTCTGTCGGCTCTCCTCGGCCCGGTCAGCGACGCGCTGGCCGCCCCGCCGGCCGCCCAGTCCAGCGCGCAGCCAACCGCGCCTTCCGCCGCGCCATCGGGCGCCACCGGGCGCTCCGCCTCGATGTCGTTCCCCGCCCGTCCGCTGCGGCTGGTCGTGCCGTTTCCGGCCGGCGGCGTGCCGGACGCCATCGCGCGCACGCTGGCCGAGAAGCTGACCGCCAAGTTGGGCGTGCCGGTCGAGGTCGACAATCGCCCCAGCGCCAACGGCACCACCGCCGGCGACGTGGTGGCCAAGGCCAGTTCCGACGGCCATACGCTGCTGCTGCACCAGTCCACGATGCTGATCCAGTCCGGCGTCGAGCCGCTGCCTTACGACGTGGTGCGCGATTTCACGCCGGTGGCGCGCGTGGCGGCGATGCCGCTGTTCCTGGTGATCGACGCCCGGCTGCCGATCCGCACGCCCCAGCAATGGATCGCCGCGGTGCGCGCCAATCCCGGCGCCTACAGCGTGGGCACCGCCCAGGCCGGCACGCCGGCGCACCTGTATGCCGAATACGCGGTGCGCGGCATCCCCAACGGCGTGCCGCTGGTCACCGCCAAGGGCGAGGCGGCACTGGTGCAGGAGATGCTGGCGGGCCGGATCAGCGCCTGCTTCTGCAATTTCGCGCCGGTCCAGCAGCATGTGCGGGAGGGCACGCTGCGGCTGCTCGGCGTGGCCGGATCGGCCCGTTCGCCGCTGGCGCCGGGTGTGCCGACTCTTCACGAGAGTGGACTCGACGGCTACGGCGCGGGTCCGTGGCTAGGCGTGCTGGCGCCGGCCAAGACGCCGCGAGCCATCGTCGCCAGGCTGGCCACGGTGCTGGACGAGGTCGTGCGCGAGGGCGACGTCGCGCGCCGGCTGGAATCGGTCGGGCTGACGCCGCTGCGCGACTCGCCCGAGGCCTTCGCCACCTCGATCCGCTCGGAATCGATCCAGTGGCAGGTGATCCTGCGCCAGGCCGGCCGGCCGGTCGAACCTTGAGTCGGGAGAGGCGTCCGCGGGCGCGTCCGCCGGGCCTCGACCCGGGTGTCCGCCCCTTCGTCGCTCGATAGTGCACGTCGCGCTGCCCTGCAGCATTTCATCGCGGGCGCATTGCCCGGCACGCGAACGGACGAGTATAGGTATTAGCACTTATAATGCCGACCGTCTCTAGCGCGATGCCAACGTGACCCAAACCACACCCAACCTCGTCGAGCTGCAAGCGGTCGACTTCGCCTATGCGGCGGGCGGCAAGCCCATCCTGTCGGGCCTGTCCATGCGGATTCCGCGCGGCAAGGTCGTCGCGGTCATGGGCGGCTCCGGCTGCGGCAAGACCACCGTGCTGCGGCTGATCGGCGGCCAGGTGCGGCCGCAGCGCGGCCACGTCCGCTTTGACGGCGCCGATATTCCGGCGCTGGACCGCGCGGGCCTGTATGCGGCGCGGCGGCAGATGGGGATGCTGTTCCAGTTCGGCGCGCTGTTTACCGACCTGTCGGTGTTTGACAACGTCGCCTTTCCGCTGCGCGAACACACCGACCTGCCCGAGTCGATGATCCGCGACCTGGTGCTGATGAAGCTCAACGCGGTGGGCCTGCGCGGCGCGCGCGACCTGATGCCGGCGCAGATCTCCGGAGGCATGGCGCGGCGCGTGGCGCTGGCGCGCGCGATCGCCCTCGATCCCTCGCTGCTGATGTACGACGAGCCTTTTGCCGGGCTCGATCCCATTTCGCTGGGCCTGACCGCGCGCCTGATCCGCACGCTGAACGACGCGCTCGGCGCCACCACGATCATCGTGTCGCACGACGTGCACGAGACCTTCCAGATCGCCGACTACGTGTATTTCATCGCCGAGGGCCGCATCGCGGCGGAAGGGGAGCCCGAGGCGCTGCGCGCGTCGACCGACCCCTTCGTCCACCAGTTCGTGCATGCCGAGGCCGACGGCCCGGTGCCGTTCCACTACGGCGGGCCCTCGCTCGCCGAGGACTTCGTCGGCGGGGCGGGACGGTAATGGGCGCGCTCTACAACGCCATCGCGATGATCGGCTCGGCGGTGCGCCAGACCGTCGAGGGCCTGGGCATGGCCACGCGGATGTTCTTCGCGATGCTGGCGATGTCGCCGTCGATGCTGCGGCGCTTCCGGCTGGTATCGGACCAGATCTTTTTCGTCGGCAACCTGTCGCTGGTGATCATCGCGGTGTCGGGACTGTTCGTCGGCTTCGTGCTGGGTCTGCAGGGCTACTACACGCTGAACCGCTACGGCTCCGAACAGGCGCTGGGGCTGCTGGTCGCGCTGTCATTGGTACGCGAGTTGGGGCCGGTGGTGACCGCGCTGCTGTTCGCCGGCCGCGCCGGCACCTCGCTGACCGCCGAGATCGGCCTGATGAAGGCGGGCGAGCAGCTGACCGCGATGGAAATGATGGCGGTGAACCCGCTGCAGCGCGTGGTCGCGCCCCGCTTCTGGGCGGGCGTGATCGCGATGCCGGTGCTGGCGGCGATCTTCAGCGCGGTCGGCATCCTCGGCGGCTACATCGTCGGCGTGCAGCTGATCGGCGTCGACGCCGGCGCGTTCTGGTCGCAGATGCAGGGCGGCGTCGATGTGCGCGACGACGTGCTGAACGGCGTCATCAAGAGCTTTATCTTCGGCATTGCCGTGACGTTTATCGCCTTGTACCAGGGCTACGAGGCCAAGCCGACGCCCGAGGGCGTGTCGCGCGCCACCACCCGCACCGTGGTGATCGCGTCGCTCGCCGTGCTGGGGCTCGATTTCCTGCTGACGGCGCTGATGTTCAGTACCTGAGCCCCGCATGGGCGCCGTCGCATCCCGCTGGTTGAACTAGAGAATTCCGATGAGAAAGAACGCACTCGATTTCTGGGTGGGGCTGTTCGTGGTGGCCGGCTTCGTGGCCCTGCTGTTCCTCGCGCTGAAGGCCGGCAACATGAGCGCCTTCACCTTCGAGGACACCTACACCGTGCAGGCCCGCTTCGACAATATCGGCGGGCTGAAGGCGCGCGCGCCGGTCAAGAGCGCCGGCGTGGTGGTCGGCCGCGTCGCCCAGATCAGCTTCGACGACAAGAACTACCAGGCCACGGTGACGATGCACCTGGAGCAGCGCTACCAGTTTCCCAAGGACACGTCGGCCAAGATCCTGACGTCGGGGCTGCTGGGCGAGCAATACATCGGCCTCGAAGCGGGCGGCGACACCGCAATGCTGGCCGACGGCGCGCGGATCACGATGACCCAGTCGGCCGTGGTGCTGGAGAATTTGATCGGGCAGTTCCTATACAACAAGGCGGCCGATGCAGGCGGCACGGGAGCGGAGAAATGAGGGGTTTGGGAGTACACGGGCGCTGGCTGCTGGCCGGCGCGATGGCGGTCGCCCTGGCGGGCTGCGCGACGGGGCCGGACGCCAATCCGCGCGACCCGCTCGAGCCGTTCAACCGCGAAGTCAACAAGATCAACGAGGACTTCGACAAGGGCGTGATGCGCCCGATCGCGGAGGTCTATGCCGACTACGTGCCGTCGCCGGTCCGCACCGCGGTCAGCAATGTGTTCTCCAACGTCAGCGACGTCTACTCGGCGCTGAACAACCTGCTGCAGGGCAAGCCGACGCGCTTCGCCGAGGACACCATGCGGGTGGCGATCAACACGGTGCTGGGCATCGGCGGCCTGATCGACATCGCCACGCCGGCCGGCCTGCCCAAGTACAAGGAAGACTTCGGCCAGACGCTGGGCGTGTGGGGCGTGCCGCCCGGGCCGTACCTGGTGCTGCCGCTGTTCGGCCCGAGCACGGTGCGCGACACCGGCGGCATGCTGGTGGACCGGCAGGCCGACCCAACCGCCTACCTGCATCCGGTCTGGATGCGCAATACACTGATCGGCGTGCGCGTGGTCAGCGCCCGCGCCGAACTGCTGGGCGCCAGCAGCCTGGTCGAGATGGCCGCGCTGGACCGCTACTCGTTCATGCGTGACGCCTATTTGCAGCGCCGCGAGTACCTGGTCTACGACGGCAATCCGCCGGACCGCGACGACGATGACGTCGACAGCGACGCCGAGCCCAAGCCGCCGAGCTCGGGTTCGGGCGAAAGCCTGCCGGGTCAGACCATGCCGGTGCCGCCGGTGGCGCCGTCGCTGACGCCCGGCCGGCTCGGCCTGTGAGTGCCGGCGCCGCGAGACTTGTGCGCCACTGGGGTCGACCGGCTATGTCAGTGGCCGGTCACCGCTGCAACAAACTGTGATAACGGGTGCCAGCGCCACGCGCGCCCGGCACCATGAACTTGCCCGGGGTGCGCGCTCTCCAACGTACGCACCCCCCGCCGCCCCCGGCGGAACAAGATAGACAAGGAAAAACCATGTTCAAGCGACTGTTGCTTCCCTTCATCGCCGCCTTCGCCATGGCGGGCGCGGCCATGGCCCAGAGCGCGGATACCTCCACGCCGGACGGGCTGATCAAGGCCCTGGTGGACGACGTGATGGCCACCGTCAAGGCCGACAAGGAAATGCAGGCCGGCAGCATTCCGAAGATCACCGCGCTGGTCGAGCAGAAGATCCTGCCGAACGCCAACTTCCAGAAGACCACGCAGATCGCGATGGGCCGCAACTGGGCCAAGGCGACGCCGGAGCAGCAGAAGCAGATCGTCGAGGAGTTCAAGATGCTGCTGATCCGCACCTACGCGGGCGCCGTCTCGCAGATCCGGGACCAGACCGTGCAGTTCCGTCCGTTCCGCGCCGCGCCCGAGGACACCGAGGTGACCGTGCGCACCCAGGTGATCAACAAGGGTGAGCCGATCCAGATGGACTACCGCCTGGAAAAGACGGCGCAGGGCTGGAAGGTCTACGACATCAACGTGCTGGGCGCCTGGCTGACCGAGGCCTACAAGGGCAGCTTCAACACGATTGCCAGCCAGCAGGGCATCGAAGGCGTGATCAAGACGCTGCAGGACCGCAACCGCCAGCTGGCCAGCGCGAAGGGTTAAGACCCGTTGCGGCGCAGCACGTGGATGCTGCGCCGCGTTACAATGCCGGCTCGGTGCACGCTTTTCGCGCACCGGCCGCTAAATCCGATCGGATCCGATCCGATCCGACCCGATTCCTTACCGACCGCCTCGATGCTTTCACTCGGAACCTCGCTGACCAACCGCAACGCCGCCGCCGTGCTGCGCGACGCGGCCGCGCGCGTGGCCCAGGGGGAAGCGCAGGTCGACTGCAGCGCGCTCGGGCAGGTCGACTCCTCGGCGGTGGCCGTGATGCTGGCGCTGCATCGCGACGCCAGCGCGCGCGGCCGGACGCTGTCCTTCGTCGGCGTGCCGCAGCAACTGGCCGCACTGGCCAGCCTGTACGGCGTCGATACGCTGCTGGCCCTGTCGCCGCAGAGCCCCGCATCGGTACCGGCGCAAGCGGTTGCCGCAACGGAGGCGGAACCCGCCGCAGAATCGGCTTCGGCATCCGGCGCCGTACCCCTCGAGCAAGCCGCCTTGCACCGACATTGAACCGGCATCCGCGGTGAGGGCAGGGCCAAGGCCTGGGCCGGCACCGTCGCGATGCCTCGGCGCCGGCCGCCAGCCCGCGCCGCGTCCCAAGCGGGGACTTCCCCGCATCCCCTATAATTCCGGGTTATTCGTTCGTCAGCACCGCCGCGCGCCAACGCGCGATGCGCCTGCCACGCCGGCAGCCGGCACGCCAGGCGGGCGACCAGTCCGGCTGCTGTCACACCCCCAGGCGGTCCCCGCCATTTCCAGGAGCCCGGCGCGGCAGCGCGACGCTCGCACGCCCGCCAGACGATATCGGCCATGAAAGCCATCGAAATCCAGGATGTCCGCAAGCGCTACCGCAATCTGCAGGCGCTCAAGGGCGTCAGCTTCAGCGTCGAGCGCGGCGAATTCTTCGGCCTGCTCGGTCCCAACGGCGCGGGCAAGACCACGCTGATCTCGATCCTCGCCGGACTGAACTGCGCGGACTCGGGCCAGGTACGCGTGCACGGCCACGACGTGGTCGGCGATTACCGGCTGGCGCGCCGCATGCTGGGCGTGGTGCCGCAGGAGCTGGTATTCGATCCGTTCTTCACGGTGCGCGAGACGCTGCGCCTGCAGTCGGGTTATTTCGGCCTGACCCGCAACGACGACTGGATCGACGAGATCATGGCCAACCTGGACCTGACCGACAAGGCCGACGCCAACATGCGCCAGCTGTCGGGCGGCATGAAGCGCCGCGTGCTGGTCGCGCAGGCGCTGGTGCATCGTCCGCCGGTGATCGTGCTCGATGAACCCACTGCAGGCGTCGACGTGGAACTGCGCCAGACGCTGTGGAAATTCATCTCCCGGCTGAACCGCGAAGGTCATACCATCATCCTGACCACCCACTATCTGGAAGAGGCCGAGGCTTTGTGCGATCGCATCGCGATGCTCAAGTTCGGCGAAGTGGTGGCGCTGGACCGCACCAGCAGCCTGCTGAGCCAGTTCGCCGGCCTGCAGCTGGTACTGACGCTGTCGGCCGGACGCCTGCCGGCCTCGCTGGAGCCGCTGCGGATGCCCTCCAATCCGGGCGAGCGCGCGATCCGGCTGCGGCTGTCCGGCTACCAGGTGGTCGAACCGATCCTCGCGGCCTGCCGCGAGGCGGGCTGCGAAATCGAAGACATGGAAATCAACAAGGCGGACCTCGAGGACGTATTCGTGCAGATCATGGGCAGGGAAGGGCGCAAGCCGGCTTCCGGTGACCCGGGCGAAGGCGAAGGTGCGGACGGACAAGGCAAGGGCGACGGCGGCAAGCGCGCCACGGACGCGGCCGAACCGGTCAATACCACCCCTTCCTCGCTGGAGAGCCCGGTATGAAACATCCTGCCGGACTCGATCACGCGCAACAGGACGCGCGCAACGGCGGCGGCGACGACAGCCAGCACCTGGCGCCGATGGCGGTGGGCGGCCTGGTCGGCTTTCGCACGCTGCTGTACAAGGAAGTGCTGCGCTTCTGGAAGGTCAGCTTCCAGACCGTGGCCGCGCCGGTGCTCACCGCGATCCTCTATCTGCTGATCTTCGGCCATGTGCTGGAGGACCGCGTCCAGGTCTACGACCAGATCAGCTACACCGCCTTCCTGGTGCCCGGGCTGGTGATGATGAGCATCCTGCAGAACGCGTTTGCCAACAGTTCGTCGTCGCTGATCCAGTCCAAGATCACCGGCAACCTGGTGTTCGTGCTGCTGCCGCCGCTGTCGCACTGGGAGATGTTCGGGGCCTACGTGACCGCGGCCATCGTGCGCGGGCTCGCGGTGGGACTCGGCGTGCTGCTGGTGACGGTGTGGTTCGCCGACCTGCATGTGGCCAACGTGGCGTGGATCGTCGTGTTCGCGCTGCTCGGCGCCGGCATGCTGGGCACGCTGGGGCTGATCGCCGGCATCTGGGCCGAGAAGTTCGACCAGCTGGCCGCCTTCCAGAACTTCCTGATCATGCCGGCGACCTTCCTGTCCGGCGTGTTCTATTCGATTCACTCGCTGCCCGCGTTCTGGCAGAAGGTATCGCACGCCAATCCGTTCTTCTACATGATCGACGGGTTCCGCCATGGCTTCTTCGGCGTCTCCGACGTGTCGCCGTGGTTCAGCCTGGCCGTGGTCGCGAGCGCCTTCGCGGTGGTCGCGACGATCGCGCTGCGTCTGCTGCAGAGCGGCTACAAGCTGCGGCACTGATCTTGCGAGACCAGGCCAGACCGACACGCGCGACAGCGGGGACGCACACAGACGAAACGAGATTCACCATGCTGCCTACACCGGAACAAGTCAGGGACTACATCGCTCAGGGGCTGCCCTGCGAACACCTCGAAGTGGAGGGCGACGGCCAGCACTTCTTCGCCACGATCGTCAGCGCCGAGTTCGAGGGCAAGCGGCTGATCCAGCGCCATCAGCGCGTCTATGCCGCGCTTGGCGACCGCATGCGGGCCGAGATCCACGCGCTGTCGATGAAGACGCTGACGCCCGCCGAATGGCAAGGCGGGCAGGGCGACCAGGGCGGCCAGCCGGGCCGCGGCTGAGCGGCCGCGTACCTGCGTATCCCTCATGGATCAACTGCAAATACACGGCAACGGCCCGCTGCGCGGCGAGATCCGCGTGTCGGGCGCGAAGAACGCCGCGCTGCCGATCCTGTGCGCCAGCCTGCTGACGGCCGACACGCTGACGCTGCGCAATGTCCCCGGTCTGCACGACGTGCGCACCATGCTGGCGCTGCTGCGCCAGATGGGCGTGCGCATCGAACAGGACGGCACGCAGCTGGCGCTGGACGCGCGCGAGATCGCCTCGCCCGAGGCGCCGTATGAGATGGTCAAGACCATGCGCGCGTCGATCCTGGTGCTCGGACCGCTGGTCGCGCGCCTGGGCGAGGCGCGGGTGTCGCTTCCCGGCGGCTGCGCCATCGGCGCGCGCCCCGTGGACCAGCACATCAAGGGCCTGCAGGCGATGGGCGCCGAGATCGCCATCGAGCACGGTTTCATCCACGCCCGCGCGCGCCGGCTCAAGGGCGCGCGCATCGTCACCGACATGATCACGGTGACGGGAACCGAGAACCTGCTGATGGCCGCCACGCTGGCCGACGGCGAGACCGTGCTGGAGAACGCCGCACGCGAGCCCGAGGTGACCGACCTGGCCAATCTTCTGGTCGCCATGGGCGCACGGATCGAAGGCATCGGCACCGACCGGCTGGTGATCCAGGGCGTCGAGCGGCTGCACGGCGCCGAGCATGCGGTGATCGCCGACCGCATCGAGGCTGGCACCTTCCTGTGTGCAGCCGCGGCGACACTGGGCGAGGTCGTGGTACGCGATGTCTCGCCTGGCATCCTCGACGCGGTGCTCGACAAGCTGGTCGAAGCCGGCGCAACGATCGGGCGCGGCGCCGACTGGGTGCGGCTGTCGATGGGCCAGCGCCCGCGCGCGGTCAGCTTCCGGACCTCCGAATATCCGGCCTTTCCGACCGACATGCAGGCGCAGTTCATGGCGCTCGATTGCGTGGCGGACGGCGCCGCGCGCGTCACCGAGACGATCTTCGAGAACCGCTTCATGCACGTGCAGGAGCTGAACCGGCTCGGCGCCAATATCGCGGTCGAAGGCAATACCGCGGTGGTGACCGGCGTGCCGCGCCTGTCCGGCGCCCGCGTGATGGCGACCGACCTGCGCGCCTCGGCCAGCCTGGTGATTGCCGGCCTGATCGCCGACGGGGAAACGGTGATCGACCGCATCTATCATCTGGACCGCGGCTACGACCGCATGGAAGACAAGCTGTCGGCAGTCGGTGCGCGCATTCGGCGCATCGCCGGCTGACCCAGCGACGAACAAGACGATGAGCCCATCTCCGAACCAGCTGACCCTGGCCCTTTCCAAGGGCCGGATCTTTACCGAAACCATGCCGCTGCTGGCGGCCGCGGGCATCGAGGTCACCGAAGACCCGGAAACCTCCCGCAAGCTGATCCTGCCGACCACCGACCCGGACGTGCGCGTGATCATCGTGCGCGCCTCCGACGTGCCGACCTATGTGCAGTACGGCGCCGCCGACTTCGGCGTGGCCGGCAAGGACGTGCTGATGGAACACGGCATGGCCGGCCTGTATGCGCCGATCGACCTGAATATCGCGCGCTGCCGCATGTCGGTGGCGGTGCCGGCGGGCTTCGACTATGCCCGCGCGGTGCGCCAGGGCGCGCGGCTGGCGGTGGCGACCAAGTATGTGCAGACCGCGCGCGAGCACTTCGCCAAGAAGGGCGTCCACGTCGATCTGATCAAGCTGTACGGTTCGATGGAGCTCGGTCCGCTGGTTGGACTGGCCGATGCGATCGTCGACCTGGTCAGCACCGGCGGCACGCTGCGCGCCAACAATCTGGTGGAAGTCGAGGAGATCGTGCAGATCTCGTCGCGGCTGGTGATCAACCAGGCCGCGCTCAAGCTCAAGCGCGAGCGGCTGGCGCCGATCCTCGAAGCGTTTGAACGGGCCTCCGCGGCCGTGGCGTGATGCCATGGCCGACGGCCCGGGGAAGGGAATCATGAACGAACAAAGCCTGAACATTCGCCGACTGGATTCGGCCAGCGCGGACTTCCCCGTGCGGCTGCGCCAGCTGCTGGCCTTCGAGGCCGGCGAGGACGAGGCCATCGAGCGCGCCGTTGCGCAGATCCTGGCCGACGTCAAGGTGCGCGGCGATGCCGCGGTGCTGGAATACACACTGCGCTTCGATCGCGTCGAGGCGGAGTCGCTGGCCGCGCTGGAACTGTCACCGGCCGAGATGGACGCCGCGCTCGAGGAACTCGAGCCCAAGCGCCGCGCCGCGCTCGAGGCGGCCGCGGCGCGCGTGCGCGCCTACCACGAGAAGCAGAAGATCGAATGCGGCAGCCATAGCTGGGAATACGCGGAGGCCGACGGCACCGTGCTGGGCCAGAAGGTGACGCCACTCGATCGCGTCGGCCTCTATGTGCCGGGCGGCAAGGCGGCCTATCCGTCGTCGGTGCTGATGAACGCGATTCCGGCCCGCGTCGCCGGCGTCAAGGAAGTGATCATGGTGGTGCCGACCCCGGGCGGCGTGCGCAATCCGCTGGTGCTGGCCGCCGCGGCGATCGCCGGCGTCGACCGCGTGTTCACGATCGGCGGCGCGCAGGCCGTCGGCGCGCTGGCCTACGGCACCGAGACGCTGCCGCAGGTCGACAAGATCGTCGGCCCGGGCAACGCCTATGTCGCCGCGGCCAAGCGGCGCGTGTTCGGCACGGTCGGCATCGACATGATCGCCGGCCCGTCCGAGATCCTGGTGATCTGCGACGGCAGCACCGACCCGGACTGGGTGGCGATGGACCTGTTCTCGCAGGCCGAGCACGACGAGATGGCGCAGTCGATCCTGCTGTGCCCGGATGCCGGCTATCTGCTCAAGGTCGAGGACAGCATCCGCCGCCTGCTCGACGACATGCCGCGCCGCGACGTGATCGCGGCCTCGATCGGCGGCCGCGGCGCGCTGATCAAGGTCCGCGACATGGAGGAGGCCTGCGACATCGCCAATGCGATTGCGCCCGAGCACCTGGAGATCTCCGCGCTCAATCCGCGCCAGTGGGCCGAGAAGATCCGCCACGCCGGCGCGATCTTCCTGGGCCAGTTCACCAGCGAATCGCTGGGCGACTACTGCGCGGGGCCGAACCACGTGTTGCCGACCTCGCGCACCGCGCGCTTCTCGTCGCCGCTGGGCGTCTATGACTTCCAGAAGCGCTCGAGCCTGATCGAGGTCAGCGAGACGGGCGCGCAGATGCTGGGCCAGATCGCGGCGGAACTGGCCTATGGCGAAGGCCTGCAGGCGCATGCCCGCAGCGCCGAATACCGCCTCAAGCGCAGTTGAATTGCCGGGGCGTGCGTGCCGGGCCGGTGCGCCGCCCCCCGTGTGCCGCCCCGGTGTGCCGCCCCCTCACACCCAACCGAAGAGGAAACCATGTCAGCAGTCGAGCCTTCCCTGATCGAGCGAATCATCCGTGACGACGTCCGCGCCATGGGCGCCTATCACGTGGCCGATTCGCACGGTCTGATCAAGCTCGACGCGATGGAGAACCCGTACCGGCTGCCGGCCGAGTTGCGCGAACAGCTGGGCAAGCGGCTCGCCGAGGTCGCGCTGAACCGCTATCCGGTGCCGACCAGCGAGGCGCTGCGCGCGCGGCTCAAGAGCGTGATGGACGTGCCCGCCGGCATGGAGATCCTGCTCGGCAACGGCTCGGACGAGATCATCAGCATGCTGGCGCTCGCGGTCGCACGGCCCGGCGCCAAGGTGATGGCGCCGGTGCCCGGCTTCGTGATGTATGCGATGTCGGCGCAGTTCACCGGGCTCGAATTCGTGGGCGTGCCGCTGCGCGCGGACTTCACGCTGGACCGCGAGGCGATGCTGGCCGCGATGGCCGAGCACAAGCCGGCGGTGATCTATCTGGCCTATCCGAACAATCCGACCGGCACGCTGTTCGACGAGCAGGATATGGAGGCGATCGTGCGCGCCGCGCAGGGCGAGGTCTGTCACAGCGTGGTGGTCGTCGACGAGGCCTACCAGCCGTTCGCGCAGCACAGCTGGATGCCGCGGCTGCCGGAGTTCGGCAACCTGCTGGTGATGCGTACCGTGTCGAAACTGGGCCTGGCCGGCATCCGGCTCGGCTACCTGGCCGGCGATCCGGCCTGGCTCGCGCAGATCGACAAGGTCCGCCCGCCATACAACGTCAACGTGCTGACCGAGGCGACCGCGCTGTTCGTGCTCGAGCATGTCGACGTGCTCGACGAACAGGCCGCGCAGCTGCGTGCCGAGCGCGCCAGCGTGGCCGCCGCGATGGCCGCGCACCCCGGCGTGACGGTGTTTCCGAGTGCCGGCAATTTCCTGCTGGTGCGCGTGCCCGATGCCGCGCGAATCTTCGATCGGCTGCTCGCGCGCAAGGTGCTGATCAAGAACGTGAGTAAAATGCACGCATTGCTGGCCAACTGTCTGCGCGTGACGGTCAGCACCCCCGAAGAAAATGCGCAGTTTCTCGAGGCGTTTGCCGCCTCGCTGCAGGATTAGCACCATGCGTGTTGCCGAGGTCACCCGCAATACCTCCGAGACCCAGATCCGCGTCGCGTTGAATCTGGACGGCACCGGACGCCAGCTGCTGGCTTCCGGCGTTCCCTTCCTGGACCACATGCTGGACCAGATCGCCCGCCATGGCATGTTCGACCTCGAGGTCGAGGCCAAGGGCGATACCCATATCGACGACCACCATACGGTCGAGGATGTCGGCATCACGCTGGGACAGGCGGTGGCCAAGGCCATCGGCGACAAGAAGGGCATCACCCGCTACGGGCACAGCTACGTGCCGCTGGACGAATGCCTGTCGCGCGTGGTCATCGATTTCTCGGGCCGCCCGGGGCTGGAGTTCCACGTGCCGTTCACCCGGGCACGCGTGGGCAGCTTCGATGTCGACCTGACCATCGAGTTCTTCCGCGGCTTCGTCAATCATGCCGGCGTGACGCTGCATATCGACAATCTGCGCGGCATCAATGCCCACCATCAATGCGAAACGGTATTCAAGGCCTTCGGCCGGGCGCTGCGCATGGCGGTGGAGCTGGACCCGCGCGCGGCCAACACGATTCCGTCGACCAAGGGCACGCTCTGATTTCGCTATCGCCGTGATCGAGGGCCGGCCAGTCCTGCCGCCGACGATCACGCGGACCGATCTCTATCGATCTCTACCGGATTCCACCACCCCCCACCGTTTCCGAGGGGACGGCCGCGCGATGCCACGGCCGTTTCCAACATCATGACTACGATTGCAATTGTGGATTACGGCATGGGCAACCTGCGCTCGGTGGCGCAGGCGCTGCGCCGTGCGGCGCCGGACGCCGATGTGCGTGTCGTCGATGCGCCCGAGGGCATCCGTGCCGCCGAGCGCGTGGTGCTGCCCGGCCAGGGCGCGATGCCCGACTGCATGGCGGCGCTGAACGCCTCCGGGCTGCGCGAGGCCGTGCTCGAGGCCGCGGACAGCAAGCCGCTGCTGGGCGTGTGCGTTGGCGAACAGATGCTGTTCGAAGCGAGCAGGGAAAGTAGGGCCGGTGCGGACAGCACGCCATGCCTGGGCCTGATGCCGGGCGAGGTGGTGCGCTTCGAGCTCGACGGCATGACGCAGCCCGACGGCTCGCGCTACAAGGTGCCGCAGATGGGCTGGAACCGCGTTCGCCAGACCCGGCCGCATCCGCTGTGGCAGGGTATTCCTGATCAGAGCTGGTTCTATTTCGTACACAGCTACTATGTGCAGCCGCGCGATTCCGCCCATACTGCCGGGGAAACCGAATATGGCGTCGTGTTTACCAGCGCGGTGGCCCGGGATAATATTTTTGCCACGCAGTTCCACCCCGAGAAGAGCGCGGCGCTTGGCTTGCAGCTCTACCGGAACTTCGTGGACTGGAAGCCCTGATTCACCAAGCCGTTCGACGCAGGCAAGGCCGGGCCGGCAGCGCCGGTCACGCCAGGACAACCTTTTTACTTCAACACGCTCGTCACGCTTATGTTGCTCATTCCGGCCATCGACCTGAAGGACGGTCAGTGTGTACGCCTCAAACAAGGCGATATGGACCAGGCCACCGTCTTCTCCGAAGAGCCCGCCGCCATGGCACGACATTGGGTGGAACAGGGCGCGCGCCGTCTGCACCTGGTCGACCTGAACGGCGCCTTCGTCGGCAAGCCCCGCAATGAGGCGGCCATCAAGGCCATCATTGCCGAGGTCGGCGAAGAGATCCCGGTCCAGCTCGGCGGAGGCATCCGCGACCTGAACACCATCGAGCGCTGGCTGGACGACGGCCTGTCGTACATCATCATCGGCACAGCCGCGGTCAAGAACCCGGGCTTCCTGAAGGACGCGTGCTCGGCGTTCGGCGGCCACATCATCGTCGGCCTCGATGCGCGCGACGGCAAGGTCGCCACCGACGGCTGGAGCAAGCTGACCGGCCACGAGGTCATCGACCTGGCGCGCAAGTACGAGGACTACGGCGTCGAGGCGATCATCTATACCGACATCGGCCGCGACGGCATGCTGCAGGGCATCAACATCGATGCGACGGTCAAGCTGGCCCAGTCGGTGTCGATCCCGGTGATCGCCAGCGGCGGCCTGTCGAACATGAGCGATATCGACCGGTTGTGCTCGGTCGAGAGCGAAGGCGTCGAAGGGGTGATCTGCGGCCGCGCGATCTACTCCGGCGACCTGAATTTCGCGGACGCGCAGGCGCTCGCGGACAAACTGGGCGCGGACAAGTAAGCCGTCGCCATTGCGCCCGGGGGGCGCTGCTGCCCGCGTCGTGCCGCACTGGCGCGCCGCGTGGCAAGGATTCCGATGCTAGCCAAACGTATCATCCCCTGCCTGGACGTGACCAATGGGCGGGTGGTCAAAGGGGTCAACTTCGTCGAATTGCGCGACGCGGGCGATCCGGTCGAGATCGCGCGCCGTTATGACGAACAGGGCGCGGACGAAATCACGTTCCTGGACATCACCGCGACCAGCGACGGCCGCGACCTGATGCTGAACATCATCGAGGCGGTGGCCTCGCAGGTCTTCATTCCGCTGACGGTCGGCGGCGGCGTGCGCACCGTCGAGGACGTGCGCCGGCTGCTCAATGCCGGCGCGGACAAGATCAGCGTCAATTCGTCGGCGATCAGCAATCCGCAGCTGGTGTCCGATGCCACCGCGCGCTACGGTTCGCAGTGCATCGTGGTGGCGATCGACGCCAAGCGCAGCTCGGCACCGGGCGAGCCGCCGCGCTGGGAGGTGTTCACCCACGGCGGGCGCAAGGCGACCGGGCTCGACGCGGTCGAGTGGGCGCGCGAAATGGCGCGCCGCGGCGCCGGCGAGCTGCTGCTGACCAGCATGGACCGCGACGGCACCCGGAGTGGTTTCGATCTCGAGCTGACCCGCGCGGTCAGCGACGCGGTCGGCGTGCCGGTGATCGCCTCGGGCGGCGTCGGCGGGCTGCAGGATCTGGCCGACGGCATCCGCATCGGCCATGCCGACGCGGTGCTGGCGGCGAGCATCTTCCACTACGGCCAGCACACGGTGGCCGAGGCGAAGGCATTCATGGCCCGCGAGGGCATTCCGATGCGGGTTTGACGATGCAAAAGAAGTGGCTCAACAAGGTCAAGTGGGACGATCACGGCCTGGTGCCGGTGATCGTGCAGGAAGTCGGTTCCAACGACGTGCTGATGTTCGCCTTCATGAATCGCGAGGCGCTGCAGCGCACCGTCGAGCTCGGCGAGGCGGTGTTCTGGTCGCGCTCGCGCAAGCGGCTGTGGCACAAGGGCGAGGAATCGGGCCATGTGCAGAAGGTGCACGAGATCCGGCTGGACTGCGACGAGGACGTGGTACTGCTGAAGGTCACGCAGGCCGGCGACATCGCGTGTCATACCGGCCGCCATTCCTGCTTCTTCCAGAAATTCGAGGGCGACGTCGAGGACGGCGACTGGCAGACCGTCGAACCGGTGCTGAAGGACCCCTCGTCCATCTACGGCGGCAATCACTGATGAGCGACGCTTCTGTAAACCAGGCGGACGCGCTGGCCGACGTGCTGGCACGGGTGGCCGCGGTACTCGAATCGCGCAAGCCGGAACACGGTGGCGATCCCGACCAGTCCTATGTGGCGCGGCTGTTCCACAAGGGCGACGACGCGATCCTGAAGAAGATCGGCGAGGAAGCCACCGAAACCGTGATGGCGGCCAAGGACGCACGCGCCGAGGGTCTCGCCGCGCCTGCGCTCGACAAGGTGGTCTACGAGGTCGCGGACCTGTGGTTCCACAGCATGGTGCTGCTGGCCCGCTTCGGCCTGAGCCCGGCCGACGTGGTCGCCGAACTGGCGCGCCGCGAAGGGCTGTCGGGACTGGCCGAAAAGGCGGCGCGCACGCCCGGGTCGAAGTGATCGTCGGCGCTCCTCGGCGGGCCGCGGTGTATCGTGTGGCACAGTATCGTCTGGACCGAACCGTGCGCACATGCAAGGAGGCGCAATGAGCAACGACTATCCCGGCCGCGATTATCCGGGCCAGGTGGTGCCGAGCAGCGGCGGCGCGCAGCTCGACACCCTGCGCAAGCTGACCCACATCCTGTACGGGCTGTATGCGATTTTCTGGCTGACCGGCGGCATCACCGCGCTGATCGCGATCATCATCAACTACGTCAAGCGCGACGATGCGCGCGGCACGCTCTATGCATCGCACTTTGCGTGGCAGATCCGATCGTTCTGGTGGTCGGTCGCGTGGACCGTGCTCGGCGGCGTGCTGTTCGCCACCGTGGTCGGCATCGCGCTGGCCTTCATCGTCTGGGGCCTGTTGTCGCTGTGGATTCTTTACCGTATTGTCAAAGGCTGGTTGTATTTGAACGACAGCAAGCCGATGTACCCGGAGCAGCGTTTCTAGACGGCGCGAACTGGGCCAGGGTCGAATCGGGCTTGCCGGTGTCCTTCACTTCGCAATGAAACTTTCATGAACGCACACGAGAATTGCATCTTCTGCAAGATCGTCGCCGGCCAGATACCGTCGCGCAAGGTGTACGAGGACGCCGACATGCTGGCGTTCCACGATATCCATCCGAAGGCGCCGGTGCACTTCCTGATCATTCCGAAGGTGCATGTGAACTCGCTCGCCGACTGTGGCCCGGGCGAAGGCGACGTGCTTGCTAAAATGCTGCTCAAGGCGCCGCAGCTGGCCCAGGAACTGGGTTGCGGCAATGGCTTTCGCACCGTGATCAACACCGGTCCGGATGGCGGCCAGGAGGTCTATCACCTGCATCTGCACGTGATGGGCGGGCCGCGGACCGAATGGAAGGTCGCGCTGCCGTAGCCGCGGCAAGCCTTCAGTAGAGAATCACGTCTGGCCGCTTGCGGCGGACGAAACAGCGCCGGCTACCGTCGCCCGGCGTGCGAGCTCGGACGGAACAACGGGTCCGCGTGGCAAGGTGCCCCGCGGGGCTTCATCAGGAGCAGGAAAATGGGTTCGTTTAGCATTTGGCATTGGCTGATCGTGCTGGTGATCGTCATGCTGGTCTTCGGTACGAAGAAGCTGCGCAACATCGGCCAGGATCTGGGCGGCGCGGTCAAGGGCTTCAAGGACGGCATGAAGGACCCCAACGCCCCGGCGGGCGAGGACACTGCCACCGGTACGCCGAAGGAACTGCGCGATTCGACCACGATCGACGTGGACGCCAAGGAAAAGTCGCGCCAGCAGCAGTAATCCGACCATGCAGTCAGTCGGCGTCCGGCCCGCACGGCCCCGCATCGGTCCGGCCGTGCCCCGGTACACTGATTTCCTCCTTCCTCCCGGCAGCGGCGTGCGGCATTGCGCCCGCCCGCTGTCGGCACTGGCATTGAATCCCGCATGATCGATCTGGGCATTTCCAAGCTGGCGCTGATCGGCGCGGTCGCGCTGATCGTGATCGGGCCCGAGCGGCTGCCCAAGGTCGCCCGCACCGTCGGCGCGCTGGTCGGCCGCGCGCAACGCTATATCAGCGACGTGAAGGCGGAGGTCAGCCGCGAAGTCGAACTCGATGAGTTGCGTCGGATGCGTACCGAGTTCGAGGACGCCGCGCGCGACGTCGAGCGGACCATCCATAAAGAGGTCAACGAGCAGACCCAGTCGCTGAACGAGGCATTGTCGGATGCGATCGCCGAGCCTGGCGCGCCCGGCGCCGGCTCGGGGGATGCGCCGGCGCCGTATGTGCCGAGCTGGGATACCGCGCACAAGATGCACAACGGCCGCAAGAGCTGGCGCGTCAAGCAGGCCGCCGTGCCGAAGTGGTACAAGCGCCAGAACAATGTCCGCGGCTGGGCGCAGTCCGGCGCTGCCCGCGTCAAGCGGCACCGCCCGGCAACGCGCCCCGCGCGTTCTTTCTTCGAGTGACCATGCGGCAGTCCGCCCCGATGCCGGCGGCCGACCGGTCCGCACGTTTGTCGCGCGCCTTGCCGCGTGCGATGTCGCTTTTCTCTTCCCTGTTGTCCGCCCACCGCTGCTGAGCGGCTGCCGCCATGAGCGAATCGCGTTCTCCCGAACCCCAAGACGAATCCCAGCAGGAAACCTTCATCTCGCATCTGGTGGAGCTGCGCGAGCGCATCGTCAAGGCCGTCGCCGGTGTGCTGGTGGTATTCGTCAGCCTGGTGTACTGGGCGCCGGATATCTTCAATCTGTTTGCGCGTCCGCTGATGGAGTCGCTGCCCAAGGGCGGCAAGATGATCGTCACCGACGTGACCGGCTCGTTCTTCGTGCCGATGAAGGTCACGTTGCTGGTCGCCTTCCTGATCGCGCTGCCATGGGTGCTGTACCAGGTCTGGCAATTCGTCGCGCCCGGTCTCTATCAGCATGAGAAGCGTTTGATCATGCCGCTGGTCACCAGCAGCTATCTGCTGTTCCTGTTCGGCGTGGCGTTCGCGTACTTCCTGGTGTTTCCCACGGTGTTCCATTTCATGGCGCACTACAACGCGCCGCTGGGCGCCGAGATGTCGACCGACATCGACAAGTATCTCGGCTTCGCGATGACAACGTTCCTCGCCTTCGGCATCACGTTCGAAGTGCCGGTGGTCGTCATCGTGCTGGTGCGCTTCGGCGTGGTGGAACTGGAGAAACTCAAGCAGATCCGCCCGTATGTGATCGTTGGCGCCTTCATCATCGCGGCCATTGTCACGCCGCCCGATGTGCTGTCGCAGCTGCTGCTGGCGATTCCGCTGATCCTGCTCTACGAGCTTGGCCTGCTGATGGCCAAGGTCATCGGCCGTCCGTTGCCCAATGACGGCGCCGCAAAGGAGTCGCAAGCCGACTGATTGGTGCTACGGGGCGCAAACATTGCGTCCTTTTTGCACCAAAATGGGGAAAATCACCGTTTCTCCTGTTGCTGTTCAGCAACAAAAGCCGCCCTCAGGAACGGTTTACGACGAAAAAGCCTTCTGAGCGCGCGGGAGCCTGACACATAATACGCAGCAGACGTGATGGTGAATGCGTCGCCCAAGCACTTGGGCAACCCAAGATTTCCCAATCAGTTGACAAGGAAAGTGTCGATATGAAGATGAAACTGTTTGCAGCTGCAGTCGCCGCCCTGGCCGCTGGTGGTGCCTACGCCCAGTCGAGCGTGACCCTGTACGGCGTGGTCGACGCTGGTATCGAGTACAACAACAACGCTGGTCAGACGGGCGAAAACCTGTTCAAGATGACGTCCGGCGGCCAGTCGGGCTCGCGTTGGGGCCTGCGTGGCGTGGAAGACCTGGGCGGTGGCCTGAAGGGTCTGTTCGTGCTGGAAAGCGGTTTCGATCTCGACACCGGCCGTTCGGGCCAAGGTGGCCGTCTGTTCGGTCGTAGCGCCTACGTCGGTCTGCAGAACCAGTTCGGCACCCTGACCCTGGGCCGTCAACAGACCCCGTTCTACGACTTCGGTCTGCAGTTCGACCCGATGGCGATCGCTCCGCGTTACTCGATCACCTCGCAAGCTGTCGAGTTCCAATCGCGTGCTGACAACGCCGTCAAGTACGTCGGCAAGTTCGGCGGCCTGACCGCGTCGGCAATGTACTCGTTCCGCGCTGACGGCCAAGAAGTTGCTGGCCGCAACGTGTTCGGCCGCGAAATGGGCGCCATGCTGTCGTACGCAGCTGGTCCGTTCGCGATCGGTGCTGCCTACGACGACCTGCACGTCGGTACCGAAGCTAACCAGGCTCCGGTGATCCGCCGCGCTACGGTTGCTGGTACCTACGCTTTCGGTCCGGCCAAGGCTTTCGTTGGCTACCGTTGGGCGAAGGCTTCGGACGGCGCTGTTCTGCCGGGCGCTGTTGGTGCTGACACCACGACGTCGAACCTGTACTGGGCTGGCCTGGCGTACCAAATGACCCCGGCCTTCTCGGTCACGGGTGCTGCGTACTACCAGGACTTCCGCCGCAGCGGTGCTGATCCGTGGCAATTCGTGCTGACCGGCGACTACGCTCTGTCGAAGCGCACCGACATCTACACCTCGCTGTCGTACACCCTGAACAAGGATGGTTCGGCTCTGGGCGTGTCGGGCTTCAACACCGCCGCTACCGCCACCGCGCCTGCCACGTTCAACGTGGAGCCGGGCAAGGACCAGTTCGGTGCCATCATCGGCGTGCGTCACAAGTTCTAATTTGACGCGAGCGATCGCATCAAGTTAGCTTGATCGAAACGCCGGCATCCTTCGGGATGCCGGCGTTTTGTTTTGTAGGGTCCGTTTTGTCAGGTCTGGATCTGCAGGATCGGGCGCTGCGAAGCGCGCTATGCAAGCGGCGCGCTGCCCCGCCGAAGTGCTCTAGCTGTGGATTGGAGTCGACGAGCAGACCAACAGGTGGCGGCATGCTGTCGGGCTCCAACCGTCTCTTGGTATCTCCACGCTGGCGTCGACGTTTAGCCGAACGCCTGTCGGTGCGGCCGCATCGCCTTCATCGGTCCCCCAAAGCATGGCTGGGTTCGGTGTGGGTGGGCAGGGCAGCGGGAAGACCGGCTCTGCGCCATCAGCACGCGCATCTCGAAAGATCGCGCGGCGTACGCCTTACCGATCGGCAATCCGAATGGCAATCCAAACCGCTCGGCTCATCCACGATCGGTAGACGCCAATAAAAAAGCCCCTTGGCAAACACCAAGGGGCTTTTGTTCGACCGCCGACGGGGAAGGGAGGATCCTCCTCAATCTTCCTCGTCGTACGGCAACACACGCCGCGGCGGCGGAGGACGCTTGCCGATCATCACCGTGACTTCGGTCGGCTTGCCGCGGCGTACGACTTTCATCTTGACTTCCGTACCCGGCTTGAGCTGCGCGATCGCATTGAGCAGTGCCGTGGTATCGGTGATCGGTTGATCCTGCACGGCGACCAGCACGTCTCCCGGACGCACGCCGGCCTTGTCTGCCGGGCCGCCCTGGACAATCGCGGCGATCAGCGCGCCTTCCTTCGCTTCGAGCCCGAACGACTCGGCGATCTCCGGCGTCATGTCCTGCGGCTCGACCCCGATCCAGCCGCGCGTCACCGAACCGGTCGAAATGATCGACTCCATTACCTGCTTGGCGGTCGACACCGGAATCGCGAAGCCGATCCCCAGCGAACCACCCGAGCGCGAGTAGATTGCCGTATTGATGCCCAGCAGATTGCCCTGCGCGTCGACCAGCGCGCCGCCGGAGTTGCCCGGGTTGATCGCGGCGTCGGTCTGGATGAAGTTTTCGAAGGTATTGATGCCGAGGTGGCTGCGGCCCAGCGCCGACACGATGCCCATCGTCACCGTCTGGCCCACGCCGAACGGGTTGCCGATCGCCAGCACCACATCGCCGACCTTGACGTTCTCGAGGCGCCCCAGCGTGATCGCCGGCAGATCCGTCAGCGTGATCTTGAGCACCGCCAAGTCCGTTTCCGGGTCTGAGCCCACGACCTTGGCGTTGGCCTTGCGGCCGTCGGTCAGCGCGACCTCGATCTCGTCGGCGCCGTCCACCACATGATGGTTGGTTAGAATGTAGCCCTCGGCGCTGACGATCACCCCCGAGCCCAGGCTCGATACCGGCTCCTGCCGCTCGGGCAGCCGGTCACCGAAGAAGAAGCGGAACCACGGATCGTCGGCCTGCGGATTGCCCCGGCGTGCGCCGTTCTTGCTGGTGAAGATGTTGACGACCGCCGGCATCGCCAGCTGCGCCGCCTCGCTATACGAGCGTTCCGCCGATGGTCCGGTGACATTCGGCACCACTTCCTTGAGCGCGACGATCGGCGAACCGGATTGGACCGCGACGCGCCCGCGTTGCAGCCAATCCGGTTTCAACGTCGCCACGACAAACCAGATGGCCAGCACAACCGTGACGGCCTGGGCAAAGAACAGCCAGAAGCGGCGCAACATATTGGAGTTTGGGCTGAAAATGAAAACAAAAGAGCTTGAATTGTACTTGAACGACCTGTTGGAGGTCCCCCGCTACAAGGACTATTGTCCGAATGGTCTGCAAGTACAAGGTCGGCCGGAAGTCACTCATATCGTGACCGGAGTGACCGCAAGTGTTGCTCTGCTCGATGCCGCGATCGAAGCCGGTGCCGATGCCATCCTGGTCCATCACGGCTATTTCTGGCGCGGCGAGGATGCCCGCGTGATCGGCCAAAAGCATGGCCGGCTGCGCCGCCTGCTGGTGTCGGACACCAATCTGCTGGCGTATCACCTGCCGCTGGACGGCCATCCCGAACTAGGCAACAACGCCCAACTGGGACGCGAGCTCGGCTTGAATCCGACCGGACGTTTCGGCGACGATCAGCTCGGCTGGACCGGCACGTTGCCGCAGTCGATGACGCTGCGCATGCTGGCCGACCACATCGCCGGCGTGCTTGGCCGCGAGCCGCTGGCGATCGGCGATCCCGATCAGCCGGTACGCACGGTGGGCTGGTGTACCGGCGGCGCGCAAGGCTATTTCGACGGAGCGATTGCAGCGGGAGTCGATGTCTATCTGAGCGGCGAGGTGTCCGAGCAGACCACGCATCTGGCGCGCGAGAGCGGCGTCGGCTATATCGCCGCCGGCCATCACGCCACCGAGCGCTACGGCGTCCGCGCGCTCGGCACCCATCTGGCGCAGCAGTTCGGCTTGCGCCATACCTTCATCGACATTCCGAACCCGGTATAAAGCGGGCTTTCTCAGCCGGCTTTCTCACCGGGCGCCGGCCGTGAGGCCGGTACCGACTGCACTCAGGCGCGGCTGCTCTTCAGGCTGTCGCGGATTTCGCGCAGCAGCTTGATGTCTTCCGGATCCTCGGGCGCCGGTGCCGGCGGTTCGGCGGCGCGCAGGCGATTGATCGCACGCACCATCATGAAAATGATGAAGGCCAGGATCAGGAAGTTGACCAGGATGGTCAGGAAATTGCCGTAGGCGAATACCGGCACGCCGGCCTTTTTCAAGGCATCGAGCGTCAATGGCGTTCCGGCTGGGGGATCGGACAACACCAGAAACAGATTGGAAAAGTCCAGTTTGCCGATGATGCGGCCCACCAGGGGCATGATCAGGTCATTGACCACGGAATCCACGATTTTTCCGAAAGCTGCGCCGATAATCACGCCGACCGCGAGGTCGACCACGTTGCCGCGCATCGCGAAGGTCTTGAATTCCGACATCATGCTCATGGCTTAACTCCTTGCTGTTGTTCATTTTTCACCACGGACCGCAGCGCAAGACTGCCGCAACGATGCCGCAAACGCAAGCCTGAAGCGGCTTTGCGGCAGACTGATGTCGCTCCCCTACACCCAGGCGCGATGACCGAACACCCCCGGGTAACCGCGCTTTCACTGGCCAATGTGCCTAAGGTACAATTTACGGTTGACGCAAAATCTAAATTGACTTCCCCTGGGGTTTGGAATGAGTGACCAGCAAAGCGTGAAGAGCGTGGATAAGGGGCGTCGCAATTGGTTGATCGCGACGTCTGTGGCTGGCGGCATCGGAGGAGTGGCAGTTGCGGTGCCGTTTGTCAGTACGTTTGCACCGTCGGAAAAGGCCAAGGCGGCAGGCGCGCCGGTCGAGGCCGACATCAGCGGGCTCAAGCCCGGCGAAATGATGACGGTCGAATGGCGCGGCAAGCCCGTCTGGATTCTGCGTCGCACCGACGAAATGCTGGCGTCGCTGAAAAAGACCGACGCCGAAGTGGCCGACCCGGACTCGGAAATCCCGTTCACGATGGAGACTCCCGAGTACTGCAGGAACGAAACCCGTTCCCGGCCCGAGCACAAGGACATTCTCGTCGTCGTCGGTATCTGCTCCCATCTCGGTTGCTCCCCGTCCGGCCCGTTCGCGGCTGGTGCCAATCCCACCCTCGGTTCCGACCCCGGTTTCCTCTGCCCGTGCCACGGCTCGACCTTCGACCTGGCAGGCCGCGTCTTCAAGAACAAGCCGGCACCCCAGAACCTTGACGTTCCCCCATACCAGTTCCTCACCGACACCACGATCGTGATCGGCAAAGACGAAAAAGGAGAGGCTTGATCATGGCGGCGGAAAAGCAAGTCAAGACGACCGGCCTGCTGGGCTGGATCGACGCGCGCTTCCCGGCGACGCAGCTGTGGGAAGACCATCTGTCGAAGTACTACGCACCGAAGAACTTCAACTTCTGGTACTTCTTCGGCTCGCTGGCGCTGCTGGTCCTGGTGATCCAGATCGTCACCGGCATTTTCCTGGTGATGAACTACAAGCCCGACGGCACGCTGAACGCCGCCGGCATCCCGGTGGCCTACGCCAGCGTCGAGTTCATCATGCGCGAGGTGCCCTGGGGCTGGTTGATCCGCTACATGCACTCGACCGGCGCCTCGGCATTCTTCGTGGTCGTCTATCTGCACATGTTCCGCGGGCTGCTGTACGGTTCGTACCGCAAGCCGCGCGAACTGGTCTGGATCTTCGGCTGCCTGATCTTCCTGACGCTGATGGCCGAGGCCTTCATGGGCTATCTGCTGCCGTGGGGCCAGATGTCGTACTGGGGCGCCCAGGTGATCGTCAACCTGTTCTCGGCAATCCCGGTGATCGGCCAGGACCTGTCGCTGTTCATCCGCGGTGACTACGTGGTCAGCGACGCAACGCTGAACCGCTTCTTCTCGTTCCACGTGATCGCCGTGCCGCTGGTGCTGCTGGGTCTGGTGGTCGCGCACATCATCGCCCTGCACGAAGTGGGCTCGAACAACCCGGATGGCGTCGAGATCAAGGCCAACAAGGACGAAAACGGCGTGCCGATCGACGGCATCCCGTTCCACCCGTACTACTCGGTCCATGACCTGATGGGTGTGGGCGTGTTCCTGATCCTCTTCTCGGCCGTGATCTTCTTCTTCCCCGAGATGGGCGGCTACTTCCTGGAACACAACAACTTCTTCCCGGCCGACCCGCTGAAGACGCCGCCGCACATCGCGCCGGTCTGGTACTTCACGCCGTTCTATTCGATGCTGCGTGCCACCACGGCCAACTTCCTGCCGATCCTGTGGATCTTCTTCGCGGTGCTGCTGGGCATCCTGTTCCTTCGCAGCAAGAGCCTGAAGGTCAAGGGCATCGCGGTCGCGATCGCGGTGCTGCTGGCGCTGGGCTTCTACTTCATCGACGCCAAGTTCTGGGGCGTGGTGATCATGGGCGGTTCGGTGATCATCCTGTTCTTCCTGCCCTGGCTCGACCATTCGCCGGTCAAGTCGATCCGCTACCGTCCGGCTTTCCACAAGACGATCCTGATGGTCTTCGTCGTGTTCTTCCTGATCCTGGGCTACCTCGGCGTGCAGCCGCCGTCGCCGATCGGTGAGAAGGTGTCGCAGCTTGGTACGCTGCTGTACTTCGCCTTCTTCCTCGCGATGCCGCTGTGGAGCCGCGTCGGCACCTTCCAGCCGGTGCCCGACCGCGTGACGTTCAAGCACCACTAAGCCAGGCCCAAGGACAAGGAACAACGATGAAAAAGCTGCTTTCCATTCTCGCGCTGGCCGGTGCGTGCTTTGCCGGTGCGCCCGCCATCGCCGCCGAAGGGGGTTATCCGCTCGAGCCGGCGCCGGTCAACACCAGCGACCTGTTCTCGCTGCAGCGTGGCGCCAAGCTGTTCGTCAACTACTGCCTGAACTGCCACGGCGCGTCGATGATGCGCTACAACCGGTTGCGCGATATCGGCCTGACCGAAGAGCAGATTCGCGAGAACCTGATGTTCACCGCGGACAAGGTCGGCGAAACGATGACCATCGCGATGCAGCCGAAGGACGCCAAGGCCTGGTTCGGCGCCGCGCCGCCTGATCTGTCGGTGATCGCCCGCGCCCGCGGCGACGCGTGGCTGTATACGTATCTGCGTACCTTCTACCGCGACGACACCCGTGCGACCGGCTGGAACAACCTGGTCTTCCCGAGCGTCGGCATGCCGCACGTGCTGTGGGAACTGCAGGGCCAGCGCGCCGCCAAGTTCGCCGAGGCGGAAGAGCATGGTCAGAAAGTGCACAAGTTCGTCGGTTTCGAACAGCTGACGCCCGGCAGCATGACGCCGCTGCAGTACGATACCGCCGTCGCCGACCTGGTCGCCTATCTGGACTGGATGGCCGAGCCGGCGCAGAACCATCGCCGCCGTCTGGGCGTGTGGGTGCTGCTGTTCCTGGGCATCTTCACCGTGTTCGCCTGGCGCCTGAACGCCGCCTACTGGAAAGACGTCAAGTAATCCCGGTAGACCGCCCGAGGGCTAGTGCGGAGTTGCGTATGCGGCACCGCCTGGCCCTTTTTCCTTTGTGACGGAATGAATTGGATCGAGCCACTGGGCGCCCCATGCGGCGCCCGCCGAGCCACCAATCCAGCATTCCGTTACGCTATTTGTAACGAATTTGCTTTCCGATGGTGGGTTCTGACAGAATGTTTGACCCAACTTCGGCCCTAGCGCCGCCTCCAAGGAATCCCAACCATGATGGTGTTGTATTCGGGCACCACCTGCCCGTTCTCTCAGCGTTGCCGCCTGGTCCTGTTCGAAAAGGGCATGGACTTCGAAATCCGCGACGTCGACCTGTTCAACAAGCCGGAAGACATCTCGGTGATGAATCCCTACGGCCAGGTCCCCATCCTGGTCGAGCGCGACCTGATCCTGTACGAATCCAACATCATTAACGAGTACATCGACGAGCGCTTCCCGCACCCGCAGCTGATGCCGGCCGATCCGGTACAGCGCGCCCGCGCCCGCCTGTTCCTGTTCAACTTCGAGAAGGAACTGTTCACCCACGTCTACGTGCTGGAGAACGAAAAGGGCAAGACCGCCGAGAAGAGCCACGAGCGTGCCCGCGGCGCGATCCGCGACCGCCTGACGCAACTGGCGCCGATCTTCGTCAAGAACAAGTACATGCTCGGCGAAGAGTTCTCGATGCTGGACGTCGCCATCGCTCCGCTGCTGTGGCGCCTGGACCACTACGGCATCGAGCTGTCGAAGAACGCCGCGCCGCTGCTGAAGTACGCGGAACGGATCTTCAGCCGCCCCGCCTATATCGAAGCGCTGACCCCGTCGGAAAAGGTGATGCGCCGCTAAGCCGGCCCTGGCCCGAGTCCGCTCGGGCCACCGGCGCGACGCCTCTGGAAGTCTTATGCCTGAAACCTCGACCAAGCCCTACTTGATCCGCGCCATCTACGAATGGTGCACGGACAACGGCTTCACTCCGTATATCGCCGTGTTCGTCGACGCGAACACCAACGTGCCGCGCGAATTCGTCAAGAACAACGAGATCGTGCTGAACGTCAGCTTCGACGCGACCAGCGGTCTGGAAATGGGCAACGAGTGGATCAGCTTCAGCGCCCGCTTCGGCGGCGTCTCGCGCAAGCTCGACGTGCCGGTCGATAACGTGCTGGCAATCTACGCGCGCGAGAACGGGCAGGGCATGGCCTTCCCGGTCGAACGCAGCGTGCCAGAGACCCAGGCTGCAACCGAACGAGAACTGAATCCGCCGCCGAAACTGGCTCCGGTCGAAAGCGATGGCGCCGCGCAAGCCGACGGCGCCGATGCTTCGGACGACGACGATCCGAATCCGCCCCCGGTGCCCCGGATTGGTACGCGCAAGCCTTCGTTGAAGGTCGTCAAGTAAGCCCCTTCGGCCGGTCAGTTCTTGACTGGCCAACCATCGCCAAGGCAGCCCGCATGCAGTAGAATCGCGGTCTGCATTCATGCCGGCTTAGCTCATCAGGTAGAGCAGTTGATTTGTAATCATCAGGTGGCGGGTTCGAGTCCTGCAGCCGGCACCAATAAAATCGAGGGGTTGCGCCAATACAGCGCAACCCCTTTTTCTTTGCGGTCGATGAAAGCTGCATGTTGGCATACTGCGCGCTGCTGAATTTATCGCCACCATATGGGCGCTCGCTTTTTGTTCCTCTGTTACTGAGTCATTGGGGGGGCGAACTGCCCATGTGCGATAAAATCGCTAGCAAACTACTATCGCGTCAAACGGTAGGAGCCATGTCAGAAAAAAGCAAACCAAGGAACTCATAGCCGCCGCGCAGCAGCGTTATGTCATTTTCATTTCGCGCGGCACCGATATCCTGTCTCCGATCACCCCAGCTCGGGGAAGCCACACGGCTATCCAACACGCTCATCGCCCTTATGATGCAGGCGTCTCCCGGCGCTTTCGTGGAACTGGTCCGGCAGTTCGCACCCGACATAGGATCCTTCTTCGCACCGAAGCATGGGCCACATGCTTCCCTGTAATGTTACTTTACCGGCCTATCGTCGCTTCTTGTGAGAGCGGTACGTCGCTACTCACGGATTGCGACAGCTGTACGCGTTAAGAGCGTATAGCGCCGCAGGGCATTTAGCTTGCCCCCGCAGCAGCATCGCTTAAATAGGGATAGAAAAGAATGGCACAGAACAATTCAAACAAGAACGGTAACGGAGGAAACCTCGGCTTCGAGGCTGACCTCTTCAAAGCCGCTGACAAACTGCGCGGAAACATGGAGCCCTCCGACTACAAGCACGTCGCGCTCGGGCTCATCTTCCTGAAATACATCTCAGATGCCTTCGAGGCCAAGCACAAGGCGCTGCTGGCAGAAGACGCGCAGGCCGCCGAGGACAAGGACGAATACCTCGCTGACAACGTATTCTGGGTGCCGAAGGAGGCGCGCTGGTCGCACCTGCAGGGCAACGCCAAGCTGCCCATCATCGGCACCTTGATCGATGACGCGATGCGCGCCATCGAGAAAGACAACGAGTCGCTCAAGGGCGTACTGCCCAAAGACTACTCCCGCCCCGCGTTGAACAAGGTGATGCTGGGCGAGCTGATCGACCTGATCTCCGGCATTGCGCTCGACGAGGAAGGTGACCGCTCCAAGGACATTCTCGGGCGCGTGTACGAGTACTTCCTCGGCCAGTTCGCCGGCGCCGAAGGCAAGCGCGGCGGCGAGTTCTACACCCCGCGTTCCGTGGTGCGCGTGCTGGTCGAAATGCTCGAACCGTACTCGGGCCGCGTCTACGACCCTTGCTGCGGCTCGGGCGGGATGTTCGTGCAGTCGGAGAAATTCGTGCAGGAGCACGGCGGCCGCATCGGCGACATTGCGATCTACGGGCAGGAGTCGAACTACACCACGTGGCGGCTGGCCAAGATGAATCTTGCCGTGCGGGGCATCGACTCCGACATCCGCTGGAACAACGAAGGCAGTTTCCACAAGGACGAGTTGCGCGACCTCAAGGCCGATTACGTTCTCGCAAATCCGCCGTTCAACATCTCCGACTGGGGCGGCGACCGCCTGCGTGAAGACGTGCGCTGGAAGTTCGGCGTGCCGCCAGTGGGCAACGCCAACTACGCCTGGCTGCAGCACATCTACCACCACCTCGCGCCCAATGGCACGGCGGGCGTGGTGCTGGCCAACGGCTCGATGAGCTCGAACCAGTCTGGCGAGGGCGAAATCCGCAAAGCCATGATTGAAGCCGACGCGGTGGATTGCATGGTGGCGCTGCCCGGGCAGCTCTTTTACTCCACGCAGATCCCCGCTTGCCTGTGGTTCCTGGCCCGCAACAAGAGCGCCGGCAAGGGCCTGCGCGACAGGCGCGGGCAAGTGCTGTTCATCGACGCCCGCAAGCTGGGCGTGCTGGTAGATCGTACCCGGCGCGAACTCACAGACGAAGAAGTCCAGAAGATCGCCGACACATACCACGCTTGGCGCGGTGAGAAAGACGCTGGGGAGTACGCCGACGTGGCTGGCTTCTGCAAGTCGGTGTCAATGAACGATATCCGCAAAAACGGCCATGTACTGACGCCGGGACGCTACGTGGGCGCGGCTGAGCAGGCAGACGACGGCGAGCCCTTCGAGGAAAAGATGGCGCGGCTGTCTGCCCAGTGGCGTGAGCAGCGGACGGCAGCGACCAAGCTGGATGCGGCAATTGAGGCCAACCTGAAGGAGCTTGGGTATGGCGAATGAGTGGATAGAAACGCCTTACGGACAATTCTCTGCGGATTATTGCGTCGCACGCCTCTCAAATCTTTGCGATCCGAATGCAGGTATCCAGACAGGGCCATTTGGCAGTCAGCTTCATCAAGAAGACTACGTTCAGATTGGCACGCCGATTATCACAGTTGAGCATTTGGGTGAAAATAGAATCCTTCACGCAAATACACCCAAAGTCTCTGGCACTGATCGCGACCGACTGTCACGTTACCAGCTAAATCAAGGCGATATCGTTTTTAGTCGTGTAGGGTCTGTTGATCGTCGCGCATTAGTCCGTGAGAAAGAGGAAGGCTGGCTTTTTTCCGGTCGATGCCTCCGTGTACGGCCAGATCCCAGCAAGATCGATTCCCAATACCTCTCGTATTTCTTTGGGCTTTCTGCCTTTAAGGAGCACATCAGGTCAATTGCGGTTGGGGCAACTATGCCCTCACTGAATACCTCGCTCTTGAGCGAGATCGTTGTTCCGTACCCACCGAGTATCGAAGAACAACGCGCCATCGCCCACATCCTCGGCACGCTAGACGACAAGATTGAACTTAACCGACGCGCAAACGAAACGTTGGAGGCGATGGCCCGCGCCTTGTTCAAAGCGTGGTTCGTGGACTTCGAACCTGTGCGCGCCAAGCTGGAAGGCCGCTGGCAGCGCGGTCAATCCCGGCCCGGCCTGCCTGCACACCTCTACAACCTCTTCCCCGACCGGCTCGTCGAATCGGAGTTGGGGGAGCTTCCGGAGGGGTGGCGTCATTCGACGATTGGCGCAGAAGTGTCCGTCTGCGGCGGGTCTACACCAAGCACCAAGGAAGCCAACTTCTGGGAAGGCGGGCACCACTGCTGGGCCACGCCCAAAGACCTGTCCGCCCTGAAGTTTCCCGTTTTGCTGAATACAGATAGAAAGATCACGGATGCCGGTCTTGCGAAGATCAGTTCAGGCCTCCTGCCTGTCGGCACAGTGTTGCTCTCATCTCGCGCACCAATCGGCTATTTGGCTATCGCCGAGGTTCCAACGGCGATCAACCAAGGCTTCATCGCGATGAAATGTGATGGTGTTCTGCCAAATGTGTTTGTGCTGCTTTGGTGCAGGGAAAGCATGGATGCGATCGTCGGTAACGCCAACGGCTCGACATTCCAGGAGATCAGCAAAACCAATTTCCGGCCAATTCCCGTCGTAGTTCCTTCAGAGCCCGTACTGACGAGGTTTAGAAAGTCGGCAGACTCGCTTTATCGACAGATGGTGGAAAACGAACGGGAATCTCGCTCCCTCGCCCAACTCCGCGACACCCTCCTGCCCAAACTTATCTCCGGGGAACTGCGGGTCGGTGACGTCGATAAATTCTTGGGGGGCGTCATCTGATGAGTTCATCCACGCTGACCAGTTTGGCCATGCTAAAGATGCAAGTCGATCAGGGGCATGACTACCTCGATTATCTTCGGCCGTTCAACGCGGAACGTGATGAAAAGCTGCGCATCCAGCAGCGCTTGTATTGGCGCTGCAATCGCAAGGCGGGGTATTGCGCATGGGCCATGTCCATCGGATTCGTCGCGACGCTTGTGGTCGGCCTTGCCGCCAGTTTAGGGGTTAAGTCTGAAAATGCTATATGGAACATGACTCTTCCGTCGACTTTAGCGATCTCGTTCCCGCTCACGCTCGGAAACCTTGTTTGGGGGTCAACCTTTCGAGGCTTTCATCAGTTGATTCATGACCGCTGTCGCGTGTGGTTCTTAAAGCGAGAATCGGCTGCCCTCGGTATAGATATATCGGGCATCGAAAAATGACGATCGATTGGTGCCCCGGCATCCGCGAGGCCTGCGCGCATTGGCTCAACGCGCCCATGTTGCAGCAAACCTTTGAGGCACTGGAGCGTGCTCTGGAGCAGGACAACGACGCGTGCATCGACTGCGCCAAGACCGTGGTTGAAGTGGTATGTCGCACGGTGGTGGAGAGTTTCCACACCCAGCAAGCACCGCTCAGGCCCACACAGGAAACGCCCACGCTGTCGGATTGGCTGAGTGCAGCCATTCGCGCTCTCAAGCTGGGTGATGTTCGTGATGATCGGTTCAGGAAGCTGGTGTCCAGCCACCACAAGTTGGCCGATGCACTCAACGATCTTCGCAACAAGGCGGGTCCGGCAAGCCACGGCAAAGACCCGTATCTGGAGCGCCTGGCAGTGCACCACCGGCGTACTGCCGTGCTCGCAGCCGATGCCATTGTGGCCTTTCTGCACAAGGCCTATCTGGATGCGCAGCTCGACCCGATTAGCTCGCGCGAGCCTTGGGAGCGCTTTGCGGCTGACAACGCTTTGATCGATGCGCACGTGGGCTTGGCGGTGGACGCCGAGGACGGAGACTCGCCGACCTTACGCTTCCTGCTGCCGGGAGGGGACGAGCTAACCCTCAACATCGAAGTCAGCCGTTTGCTTTACCAACTGGATCGGGACGCCTATGTCGAGGCGTTGAATGCTGCGCGCGGGGCGCTGGCTCTGGCCGTGGAACGCACCGAAGAACAAGGAGAACAGTAATGGCGTTTCTGTCGGAGGCCGCCGTGGAGCAAGCGCTGCTGGATCAGCTGCGCGCTCTCGATTACAGCATCGAACGCGAGGAGGACATCGGCCCCGATGGACACCGACCGGAGCGCGAAAGTCACGATGAGGTTGTGCTCAAGAAGCGGTTCGAGGACGCCGTTGCTCGCCTAAACCCTGGACTGCCATTGGAGGCTCGGCATGACGCCGTGCGGCGGGTGATGCAATCCGAGCTGCCATCACTGCTTGAAGAGAACCGCCGCATCCACAAGTTGATGACTGAAGGCGTGGACGTCGAGTATTACGCCGACGACGGCACGCTGACGGCAGGCAAGGTCGCGCTCATCGACTTCGAGCACCCGAAGCAGAATGATTGGCTAGCGGTGAGCCAGTTTGTGGTGATCAACGGCCAGAACAACCGGCGGCCCGACGTGGTGGTTTTCGTGAACGGCTTGCCACTGGGCGTGATCGAACTGAAAGCACCGGGCAGCGCCGGAGCGCATCTATTGGGTGCGTTTAATCAACTGCAAACCTACAAGCAGCAGATTCCGGCGCTGTTCCACACCAACGCACTACTGGTGACGTCGGACGGCATTGCTTCACGGGTGGGGTCGCTGTCGGCAGACCTTGAGCGGTTTATGCCTTGGCGCACCACCGACGGCACTGACGTTGCGCCGAAGGGCGCGCCGGAACTTTCTACCCTGATCGAAGGCGTGTTCGAGCAGCGCCGCCTGCTCGACCTGCTCTGCCATTTCACGGTCTTCGGCGAAACCGGTTCTGGACTGGCCAAAATTATCGCGGGCTACCACCAGTTTCATGCTGTCAACAAGGCGGTGGAATCGACGGTTCGCGCCTCGACGCAATGGCAGGGCGTGCAAGAAGATCCGGTGGAATATGGCTTACCAAGCATCAGAACGCAGACTAAGGGCGACAAGCGCGCTGGCGTTATTTGGCACACTCAGGGCTCCGGTAAGAGCCTGTTGATGGCGTTCTACGCAGGGCAGCTGGTCAAACATCCGGCAATGGCCAATCCTACGTTAGTGGTGCTCACCGATCGGAACGATCTTGATGATCAGTTGTTCTCAACGTTCTCGATGTGCCGTGACCTGATCCGGCAAACGCCGGTACAGGCCGAGAGCCGCGAAGATCTACAGAAGGTTTTGAGTCGCGCTTCGGGCGGGGTGATCTTCACCACCTTACAGAAATTTGGGGAGATAGACGGGCCGCTGACCACGCGGCGCAACGTGGTGGTCATCGCAGATGAAGCGCACCGCAGTCAGTATGGCTTCAAGGCCAAAGTGGATGCGAAGACCGGCGACATTTCCTATGGCTTCGCCAAGTACATGCGCGACGCCCTGCCGAACGCATCGTTCATCGGCTTTACGGGCACGCCGATTGAGGCCGATGACGTGAACACTCCGGCCGTGTTCGGCAACTATATCGATGTCTATGACATCAGCCGTGCGGTTGAAGATGGCGCGACCGTGCCGATTTACTACGAGTCGCGGCTGGCACGCATCGAACTCGATGAAGACGAGAAGCCAAAGATCGACGCCGAAGTCGACGAGCTTACCGAGGAGGACTCCGAGGCCGACCAGGAGCGTTTCAAGAAGAAATGGTCAACGGTCGAAGCCCTGGTCGGCAGCGACAAGCGCCTGGCGCTGGTGGCCACGGACATGGTCGCCCACTTCGAGGATCGTGTGGCTGCCCTCGATGGCAAGGCGATGGTGGTGTGCATGAGCCGCCGCATTTGCGTGAAACTCTACGACGAGATCGTCAAGCTGCGGCCGGACTGGCACAGCGCCGATGACAACGCGGGTGCGGTCAAGATCGTGATGACGGGCGCGGCCAGCGACCCGGAAGAATGGCAACAACACATCGGCAACAAGGCCCGGCGCGATCTGCTGGCCAAACGCGCGCGAGATCCGAAAGACACGCTCAAGCTGGTGATCGTCCGCGATATGTGGCTCACCGGCTTTGATGCACCTTGCATGCACACGATGTATGTGGACAAACCGATGCAGGGGCACGGCTTGATGCAGGCGATTGCGAGGGTGAACCGGGTATTCCGCGACAAGCCAGCCGGACTGATCGTGGACTACATCGGCATCGCGCAAAACCTGAAGTCGGCCCTGCAGCAATATTCGAAGAATGACCAGGAAAACACCGGTGTAGACGAAGCGCAAGCTATCGCGGTGATGATGGAGAAGTACGAGGTCGTCCGGGACATGTACCACGGCTTCGACTACGCCTCGGCGATGACCGGGACGCCGCAAGAGCGTCTGGCGATGATGGCAGGAGCCATCGAGTGGATTCTCGACCTCCAGCAGAAGTTGGCGGCGAAAGAGAAAACCGAAGATGGCAAGAAGAGCGCCCATCGTCGCTATCAGGACGCAGTGCTCGCGCTATCCAAGGCGTTCGCTTTAGCATCCGCCTCCGACGAGGCCCGCGAAATTCGCGAGGAAGTCGGCTTCTTCCAAGCGATTCGCGCCGCCCTGGTCAAGAGCAGTACCGGCTCCGGAGTGACCCAGCAAGAGCGCGAGTGGGCGATCCAGCAGATCGTCAGCCGCGCGGTGGTCTCGACCGAGATCGTGGACATCCTTGCCGCTGCGGGTATCAAGAGCCCGGACATCTCCATTCTCTCCGACGAGTTTCTCGCCGAAGTTCAGCAGATGGAGAAGAAGAATCTTGCGTTGGAAGCGTTGCGCAAGCTGATCAACGACGGCATTCGCTCGCGTAGCAAAGCCAACGTGGTGCAGACAAAGGCGTTCTCGGAGCGCCTAGAAGACGCTGTGGCCCGCTACCACGCCAATGCCATTACCACTGCTGAAGTGCTGCAAGAGCTGATTGCGCTGGCAAAGGAAATCCGTGCAGCCCGCCAGCGTGGCGAGGAAGCCGGTTTGTCCGACGAGGAGATCGCCTTCTATGATGCACTCGCTGAGAACGAAAGTGCGGCGCAGATGATGGGTGACGAGAAACTTAGAGTGATCGCGCACGAATTGCTGATGAGCCTGCGTGAGAACGTGTCGTTGGATTGGGCACACCGTGAATCCGCCCGAGCCCGGATGCGGGTGATCGTAAAACGCATCCTGCGCAAGTACGGCTACCCGCCCGACCTCCAAGACACTGCTGTGCAAACGGTGCTGCGGCAGGCCGAGGCGTTGTCATCCAGTTGGTCGGTATCGCATCGCGGAATCACGTGATAACCGTTCGCGCCGCTGCTCAGGAACGAGCAATATACGAGGTTCGCAGTCGACCGGTTCGAGCCGTAAGACGCTCTATGTGAGCATGGCGGACCACTGTGTGTCCCGCTTTCTCTTCGGGCCGTCGAAGTCTACCCGCTATGTTGGCGTGCCGAAGTCTTACTCGCCCGCCGAAATCGCCATCATCGTCCCCGCTACAACGGCGCCGCAGTCATCGCCCCTCAAGTCCGTGCAACGCAAACCTACCCCGACCGGCGCTGCATCGTGGTCGACGATGGCACACCGGCGGCACCGCTCAACACGTTGAACCCTCGAAAAGGACCGTCGCATCGCCTACATCCGCAAGCCGAACGGCCGCGTGGCGTCGGCGCGCAATCTCGGTATCCGGCCGATCGGCGGCGAATACATCAAGCCGTCCCTGCCGGGTGCGGCGCGGTTCAGCGCCACAATCGACAGCGCACATGTATGCCCGCCCTCAACCAGCATCAACACTCGTCGGAAAATGCACCCCCGCCCGCTGCGCCGCCTGCACGATATGGTCCGCCATGGCCCGCTGCGCCAGTGAAGGATCGCCCGCAGCCAGCGCGTCAATAATCGCCGTGTGCTCATTGAAGGTAGCCCGCCGAGCGCCGCGCTTGTAGAACGGCAGGCGCTGGCTTTCCTGAATGATCTCCGCGCTGTTGCGCAGGATCTCCGCAATCGCCCGATTGCCGGAGATCGCGATGATCTGCATGTGGAAATCGAAATCGAGCTGCGCCGCTTGCGTGAAGTCCGACGCTTCGATGCAGGCCTGCATGGCTTCCGCATTGGCTCGCAGCGCATCGATATCGGCTGGCTCCACCACCAATGCAGCGAGCCGCGCGGTGAAATTCTCCAGCGCGAAGCGCAGCTGGTAGATGTCGGTCAGCGAATGCGAATCGGCGAAGCGCCAGGGCTGGACGGAGGGCGAGGGGTTTTCGGCGACGTAGACCCCCTTGCCTGGGCGCGGCACGATCAGACCCAATCCCTGCAAGGTCGAGAACGCTTCCCGCAGCGAGGTCCGGCTGATGCCGAGGCGCTCGGAGAGCTCGCGCTGGGAGGGCAGCAGCGAGCCGGCGGGGTAGGTGCCGTCGTTGATCCACTGCTGGATCAGCCGGGCGGCATTGGCGGCGACTGCGGTGGAGTTGAACATGCCTGATGTCTGAACGAGGAAGAGCGCCGAGGCAGCTGCGGACGAACTGGCCGCGCAACGAAGCGGAGGGGCGCCGCTCAGGCAGACGATTGTAACCGAGCGCAGCTCGCGCCGCCCTTGCGCCCCCGCGCCGCGGCGGCGCCTACTTGTTGACCAGCTTGGCGGGTACCGTGTACGTCAGCAGGGCGCCCATCAGCAGCACGCCGGCCAGCACGAACATCGCCAGGTTGGTGCTCTGCGTCGCGTCCTTGATCAGCCCGATCATGTAGGGGCTGAGGAAGCCGGCGAGGTTCGCGAAGGAATTGATCATCGCAATGCCCGCTGCCGCGCCGGCGCCCGAGAGGATCGCGGTCGGCAGGCTCCAGAACAGCGGTGAAGTCGCGAGGCTGCCCCCGGCCGCCAGTGCGAGGGCGGCGAGGGACCACGCCACGTTGTCGCTGAACACGGCACTCAGCATCAGTCCCGTGGCGCCGCAGCAGAACGGCACGATCAGATGCCAGCGGCGCTCGCGCATGCGGTCGGAGCTGCGGCTGACCAGAATCATCGAGCAGACCGCGACCGAGAACGGCACCGCGGTCAGCAGGCCGATATGCAGCGCGCCGGATACGCCCGACTGCTTGATCAGCGTCGGCAGCCAGAAGGTCAGGCCGTACTGGCCCATCACCGTGCAGAAGCAGATGAAGGCCATCTTGACGATGCGCGTATCGGCGAACAGCGCGCGCAGCGTCGGATGGGCGTCCTTGGCTTGGCGTTCGTTCGCGATATTGCGTTCGAGCACGGCCTTCTCGGATTCGGTCAGCCACTTCGCGGAACGGATGTTGTTGTCGAGGTAGAACATCACCGCGACGCCGACGAGCAGCGAGGGGATCGCTTCGATCAGGAACATCCACTGCCAGCCGCGCAGCCCCGATACGCCCTGCATCGATTCCATGATCCAGCCCGACAGCGGCCCGCCGAAGATGCCCGACACGGGGATGGCACACATGAACAGCGCCACCATCTTGGCGCGCCGATGCGATGGGAACCAGTAGGTCAGGTACAGGATCATGCCGGGATAGAAGCCGGCCTCCGCGGCGCCGAGCAGAAGGCGCAGCACGTAGAACTGCGTCGGCGTGGTGACGAACATCATCGCGGCCGAAATCAGCGCCCAGGTAATCATGATGCGCGAGATGGTCGCCTTGGCGCCGATCCGATGCATCAGCATGTTGCTGGGTACTTCGAAGAAGAAGTAGCCGATGAAGAAGAGGCCCGCCCCCAGGCCGTACATGGCTTCGCTGAACTGCAGGTCGGCGAGCATGTGGAGCTTGGCGAAGCCGACGTTCACACGGTCAAGATACGCAACGACGTAACACAGCATCAGGAACGGCAGCAGTCGCCATGCCACCTTGCGGTAGAGCGCGTTTTCTTGCGCGACGGCCGGGATGTCGGCCTCGGCTGCCGGCGTTATTGCCTGGCCGGCTTGGTAGGGTGTCATGGCGGGTCTCCTCGTGTTTGTTGTGGCGCCGGGTCGAATCTCAACTGGTATTACCAGTATGATCCACGCGTCAGGGCGCAACGATAACTTCTTGCCGATCCGCGTATATATCCGCGTTTACCCGTTGTCAGTGTGCGTTGACAATGGACACTCATACCGTAATACTGGTAAGACCAGTATGCGAACCCGACTCCGAATTGCCATGCCGCTGCTCACCGATTCACTGCCCCTGATCGCGCAACCGCTGACCGCGGACGCCTTCGCGCCGTTTGGCGACATCATCGAAAGCGATGGCCACGCGCCCATCGTCATCAACCAGGGCATGTGTCATCGCTTTCATGACCTTGCCGAAGTCGACGTGTCCTCGAACGACGGACGGCCGCTGATCAATCTGTTCGAGTCGCAGCCCTATGCGCTGCCGCTGGCACTGACCTCGTTCGAGCGGCACCCGCTCGGCAGCCAGGCATTTATTCCGCTGGGGGATGCGCCGTTCCTGGTCGTCGTTGCGCCGCCTGGCGACACGGTGGAACCGCATGCGGTGCGGGCCTTCGTCACCAATGGCCGGCAGGGCGTCAACTATCGGAAGGGCGTGTGGCACCACTCACTGATCGTGACGGAAGGCGTTGCCCGGTTCATCGTGGTGGACCGTGGCGGGCCAGGCAATAACTGCGATGAACTGGAGCTGGCCGGGGGCGCCACGCTGCGGCTGACCTTGTCGCAGACAGAGTTGGAACAGGCATCGGGAACCGAAGCCACGCTGTTCTGAGCTGCCCGCCGTATCGTTGGCCGTAACCCGGGGAAGCGAAAGGCGAAGGGGCCCTCGCCTTTCGCTCCGACGTATTGCGCTACTGATACTGCAGCAAGATATCGAGCTGCTCCGAAACATCCGTCAGCTTGCGCTCCATCACGCGTTTCGCGTCGAGCACGCCTTCGTTGTAGGCCTGCGATCGCACCAGCTTGTACAGCTTCTCGGCAAAGGGGACGACTTCCATATTGCCGACCGATACCTGAAGCTCGCTGTCGAGCAGATCCCGGACTGCGGAAGAAAACTTGATCAGGTCGAAATTGTCGTTTTGCATCGGGCTCATCGGTGTCTCCTCGGTCGAGTTCAGGAATGTAATCCATCGAGCCGAACTGACGGAGCGGGGGCGGTAACCAACCAAGCGCGCCGGACGCCGATGCCCGGTTTCCGGGCCCGTCACGGGGGATATGCGATCATTGGCCGCAATCGCAGAACCCGCTTTCCCCATTCGATGCTGTTGAAGTCTCTTTCCAAAATCCGCCGCTCGCGGACCGATTCGCCACCCGAAGTCTCCATCATCGTCCCCTGCTACAACCAGGCGGCCGTGATCGCCGACACGCTGAAATCGGTGCAGCGCCAGACCTACCGGCACTGGCGCTGCATCGTGGTCGACGACGGCTCCACCGACGATACCGCGCAGCGCGTGCAGGCCTTCGTGCAGAAGGACCGCCGCTTCACCTATATCCGCAAGCAGAACGGCGGCGTGGCGTCGGCGCGCAATCTCGGCATCCGGCTGACTGGCGGCGAATACATCGTGCCGCTCGATGGAGACGACAAGATCCATCCGGACTACCTGCGCCGCGCGATCCGGCATTTCCGCAGCCAGCCGGATACCGCGCTGGTCTACTGCCAGGTCAAGCGATTTGGCGCGAAGAAGGGCAAATGGCGCTTGCCCGAATACAGCTATCAGCGCCTGCGGTTCGAGAACATGATCCACAACTGCGCGGTCTACCCGCGCGCGTTGTACGACCGGACCAGCGGCTATTCCGAAGCGATGAAGCACGGCTTCGAGGACTGGGAGTTCTATATCCGGCTGCTGGATTCCGAAGCGAAGGTGCATCGGATCGATGCGCCGCTGTTCTACTACCGCATCAGCAAGCGTTCGCGAACGACGCAGCAGTTATCGGGCGGCCATGAGCGCGAGTCGTTGGCGACGATCTATCGCAACAATACGGACGTCTATTCGGACGTAGTCGACGATCCGATTACCAGCTTCAAGATGGCGCGCCAGCTGTTCCTGCCGGATGTGGTGCGGCGCTACAAGCGGCAGCGCACGCGCATGCATCTGGGCTATCTGGCGGTGATCGTGCTGCTGGCGGTGCAGGCGTTTGATTGAATGGCGGGGCTGAGAGCCTCTCACGCCGTCGATCTGATTCGTTCCCGGAAACTACAGCGCTGCACCGGGCACGGCCGCAATATCGAACAGACTCCCCCGGAACTCATGGCTGCCGATATGCCCGACCTCGAACCATGGCGCACCATGGATCTTGCCGCCGATGTCTCGCCATCGTTTGCAGAACATCAGATCCTCCGACAGCATGTCGCCGTTCGAAGCCAATACCCCGTTGATAGAACGCCGCCTGCAGTTGCAGCAGCGAATGGGTATAGGAGCCGTAGCATTGATCGTTGTAGATCGGCGATGCCACCAGCACGCTGGCGGGAGGCTGGCTGGAATGGAGTGAGTTCACGACGGTGTGGACGTAGTTCGCCAAGACGCGACACTATATCGGGCTGTTGCGCGCGCGTATGTCCCACCGAATTACCGAGCGGTAACTTCCCGATCAAAAGATGCAGATAGAGGAACCTGTCTTCCCGAGCGGTAACTTGCCAGTGAACGGCGTGGTGATCCGCAATTCGGCCCAGCTAGGTGCCGTCATACGGCAACGTCGCGAGCAGTTTGAGCTGAAGCAAACGGATCTGGCGGGGCTGGGCGGCACCGGCAATCGCTTCATCGTCGATCTCGAGCGCGGCAAGCCGACGGTTCAATTGCAGAAGGTCATCGACCTGATGGACTTGCTGGGGCTTGATGTCGTGGTAAAGCCGAAAACAAGCCCCGGGTGTGGCCGGCTGTCTGGAGCGCCTCAATGGTGATGATGGTGATGATGCGCCCAATGAATATCGTTCGACTCCACGAACGACGCGACCGCATCCTTGTCGCCGGTGGCGTGGCGCATCATTTCACCGCACTTGCAGAAGCCCTGATACGGCGTGATATGCGAGCAGGCGGAGACCTTCTGCAGGTATAGCGTCACGGGCTTGTTGCACTTCTTGCACTTGAAGGTCAGCGTGCGGGCGGGTTTGGGGCTCATGGTGGTATTCGGCAAGCGGAAATTGGCCCGGAGGCGAGGGGCATGATGATACCGCGCCCGCACCAATCGGGTGCGGCGGCCGCGCCCGGTTTGCTACACTGCGCCATCCCCTCCAACACCGTCATTTCACTGGATAAGCCGCATGGCACAGTACGTCTATACGATGAATCGCGTGGGCAAGATCGTTCCGCCCAAGCGTCAGATCCTGAAGGATATTTCGCTGTCGTTTTTCCCCGGTGCCAAGATCGGCGTGCTGGGCCTGAATGGTTCGGGCAAGTCGACCCTGCTCAAGATCATGGCCGGCGTCGACAAGGACATCGAGGGCGAAGCGATCCCGATGCCGAACCTGAATATCGGCTATCTGTCGCAGGAGCCGCAGCTCGATCCCGAGCAGACCGTGCGTGAAGCGGTCGAGGGCGGCCTGGGCGAGGTGTTTGAGGCGCGCAAGAAGCTCGAGGAAATCTACGCGGCTTACGCCGAGCCGGACGCCGACTTCGACCAGCTGGCTGCCGATCAGGCCAAGTACGAGGCGATCCTGGCCGCCAGCGACGGCAACAATGCCGAGCAGCAGCTGGAAGTCGCCGCCGACGCGCTGCGGCTGCCGCCGTGGGACGCCAAGGTCGGTCATCTGTCCGGCGGCGAGAAGCGCCGCGTCGCGCTGTGCCGGCTGCTGCTGTCGCGCCCCGACATGCTGCTGCTCGACGAGCCGACCAACCACCTGGACGCCGAGTCGGTCGAATGGCTCGAGCAGTTCCTGACCCGCTTCCCGGGCACGGTCGTCGCCGTGACCCACGATCGCTACTTCCTCGACAACGCGGCCGAGTGGATCCTGGAACTGGACCGCGGCCACGGCATTCCGTGGAAGGGCAACTACAGCTCGTGGCTCGACCAGAAGGAAAACCGCCTGAAGCAGGAAGAATCCAGCGAGTCGGCGCGGCAGAAGGCGCTGAAGAAGGAGCTGGAATGGGTACGCCAGAATCCGAAGGGCCGGCAGGCCAAGTCGAAGGCGCGTCTGGCGCGCTTCGACGAACTGAACAGCCAGGAATACCAGAAGCGCAACGAAACCCAGGAGATCTTCATTCCGGTCGGCGAGCGGCTCGGCAATGAGGTGATCGAGTTCGAGAACGTGTCGAAGGCCTACGGCGATCGGCTGCTGATCGACAACCTGAGCTTCAAGGTGCCGCCGGGCGCGATCGTCGGCGTGATCGGTCCGAACGGTGCCGGTAAATCGACGCTGTTCCGCATGCTGACCGGCAAGGAACAGCCGGACAGCGGCTCGATCAAGATCGGCCCGACCGTCAAGCTGGCCTATGTCGACCAGAGCCGCGATGCGCTTGACGGCAGCAAGACGGTGTTCGAGGAAATCTCCGGCGGTGCCGACGTGCTGACGGTGGGCCGCTACGAAACGCCGTCGCGTGCCTATATCGGCCGCTTCAACTTCAAGGGCTCGGACCAGCAGAAGCACGTGGGCACGCTGTCGGGCGGCGAACGCGGCCGCCTGCATCTGGCCAAGACGCTGATCGCCGGCGGCAACGTGCTGCTGCTCGACGAGCCGTCCAACGACCTCGACGTCGAAACGCTGCGCGCGCTGGAAGACGCGCTGCTGGAGTTCGCCGGCTGCGTGATGGTGATCTCGCACGATCGCTGGTTCCTGGACCGGATCGCGACGCATATCCTGGCGTTCGAAGGCGACTCGCACGTCGAGTTCTTCGCCGGCAACTATCAGGAATACGAGGCCGACAAGAAGCGCCGTCTGGGCGAGGAAGCGGCCAAGCCGAAGCGCATCCGCTACAAGCCGATCGCTCGTTGAAGCGATAGCGCTTTCCCTCTCCCCCGGCCCCTCTCCCGCCTGGCGGGAGAGGGGAGAACACCAGCAGCGCTCTTAAGTTCATCACGCCTCGCGTCCGGCTTCCCCGAAGATCGCCAGCGCTTGCGATCATCATCACGGCTCGCGTCCGGCTTCCCCGAAGATCGGCAGCGCTCGCGATCATCATCACGGCTCGCGTCCGGCTCCCCCGAAGATCGGCAGCGCTTGCGATCATCATCACGGGTCGCGTCCGGCACCCCTCTCCCACTTGTGGGAGAGGGGTGGGGGAGAGGGCAGGCGGTTATCCTGGCGAGACCGTTCGCGCGTAAATCCAGTCAGCTTCCCGCGCGCCCCGCCTTCTCGCGATACCGCTGCCGCAATTCATTCTTCAGCACCTTGCCGGCGGCCGACAGCGGCAGCCCATCGACATAGGCGAAACTGCGCGGGCACTTGTAGCCCGCCAGCCGCTCGCGGCACCACTGCGTCAGCTCGTCCGACAGCGCGGCGTCGTCCGGCGGCGCCAACGAAGCACTGTCCTCCACGACCACCACCGCATGCACGCGCTCGCCCCAGCGGGCATCGGGCACGCCGATCACGGCGGCCTGCGCGACGCGCGGATGGCCGCGCAGCGCGGTCTCGACCTCCGCCGAGTAGATGTTCTCGCCGCCCGAAATGATCATGTCCTTGAGCCGGTCCGCAATGAACAGATAGCCGTCCTCGTCCATCCAGCCGCCATCGCCGGTGTGCAGCCAGCCGTCGCGCAGCGCTTGCGCGGTGGCGTCCGGCTGGTTCCAGTAGCCGCGCATCACCATCGGCCCGCGCACGACGATCTCGCCGACGGTGCCGCGCGGCACTTCGTTGCCTTGCGGATCGATGACGCGGATCTCGGCGCCAAGGCCGGCGCGGCCAACCGAATGCCGGTGCCGCTCGGCGCCGGCACCCGGACGATGATTGGCCGGCGGATTGATGCAGACCGCGGCGGCGGTCTCGGTCATGCCGTAGGCCTGGAAGAACTCGGCGTTGGGCCAGGCCTCGAGCGCGCGCGCCAGCAGGTCCGGCGGCATCGGGGCAGCGCCGAAGGCGATGCGGTTCAGGCTCTGCAGCCGCGCCGCGTCGAAGCCGGGATGATCGAGCAGCGACTGCAGCATGGTCGGCACCACGATGATGTCGGAGATCCGATGCGTCTCGATGGCCGACAGCAAGATGTCTGCCCGAAACTGCGGCAGCGTCACGCAGCTACCGCCGGCGATCAGCTGTCCGATCAGCCGGCCCAGCCCGGCGACATGGAAGAGCGGCGCGACCAGCAGCGATACGCTGTCCGGCGCGTTATTCAGCTCCGCGGCGCGTGCAATCGATGCCGCCCAGAAGTTTGCATGCGACAGCATCACGCCCTTGGCACGGCCCGTGGTGCCGCCGGTGTAGAGGATCGCGGCCAGCGCATCGCCCCCGGTCCGCGTGTCGTCGAGCGGCTCGAATCCATCCGCCGCTTCGGCGTCGGCAAGGAAGGTCTCGATCGGTATCACCGTGGCCAGGTCGCCGAGTTCTTCCGCCATCGCGGTCAGCTGGCCATCCGGCAGCAGCAGGCGCGCACCGCAGTCGTCCACCGCATGGCGAAGCTCGTGCACGGTCCACCGCGTATTGAGCGGACACGCCACCGCGCCGCGCCACCAGCACGCCACCAGCATCGCGATCAGGCCGTCGCCGTTCTGTGCGAGCAGTGCCACGCGGTCGCCGCTGCCGATGCCGTGGCGCTTCAACGCCGCGGCGGCAAGCGCGACGCGCGTACCCAGTGCAGCGAAGTCGGTGGTGCGCGGCTGGCCGTCTTCGACATGGCAGATCGCGGTCTTGCGGGGATGGCGCTGTATCGCGCGGTGCAGTCCCTGGGTCAGGTACATCGCGTGGGCCTTCGTAGCGGACGACGGTTCAGGCCTGCTGAAGCGGCTTGTCGACACGGCCGGCGCCGGCTTCGTCAAGCGCTGCCGTCTCGGCGGCGCGGCACTGCTCCGCCTGGATCTCCCGCCACAGCACCTTGCCCGTACCTGACTTCGGCAGCGCACTGCGGAACTCGACGGCCCGTGGCGTCTTGTAAGCCGCCATCCGCTCGCGGCACCACGCGATCAGCTCGGCAGGCTCCAGCGTCGCTCCCGGCTTGAGCACGACCACCGCCTTCACCGACTCGCCTTGCCGCCGGTCCGGCACCGCGACGATGCAGGCCTCGTGGATCGCCGGATGCTGGTACAGCATGGTCTCGACCTCGGCGGGCCAGACCTTGTAGCCGCTGACATTGATCATGCGCTTGAGGCGATCGCGCATGAAGAAGTAGCCTTCGTCGTCGACGCTGGCCAGGTCGCCGGTGCGAAAGAAGCGTTTGCCGTCGCGCTCGAAGAACGACTCGCGGTTCGCGGCCTCGTCGTTCCAGTAGCCGAGCATCAACTGCTCGCCGCTGGTCACCAGCTCGCCGACCTCGCCCGGCGCCAGTGGCGCCAGCGTAGCCGGGTCGACGATTCGCGAATCGACGCCGAAGGCCGGAATGCCGAGGCACTGGCGCTTGGGGCGGTGCAGCGGATTGCAGTGCAGGAAGGAGGCGGTCTCGGTCATGCCATAGCCTTCGATATAGCCGAGGTCGAAGCGGGACTTCAGCATCGCGGCCACTGCCTCCGGCATCGCGGCCCCGCCGCCGTTCAGCAGCGTCAGGCTGGACAGGTCGCGCGCGCTCGCTTCCGGGTGCGCGAAAAAGTCGATCAGCATCGCTGGCGGCGCGCCCCAGGTCGTCACGCGATAGCGCTCGATCAGGCGGGCCGCGGTGGCGGCATCCCAGCGCGGCAGCATCACCACCGTCGCGCCGATCGCGATCGGCATCAGCATCGCGTTCTGCATGCCGAGCAGATGGAACAGCGGCGCCACGCCCATCGCCACCGCTTCGGCATGCAGGCCGCGCCAGAGCACCGCGGAGAAGGTCGAGGCCAGCAGCGTGCGATGGGTATGCATGCAGCCCTTCGGATGGCCGGTGGTGCCCGAGGTGTAGGGCAACACGCAGAGATCGTCCGGGCTGGCTCGCACATCGGGCGCGGGCAGCGCGGCGTCCAGTGCATCGCCCCAGTAGGTCAGGCGCGCATCACGGAGCGCGGCGCGCGGGGCGCGCACCCAGTCGGGCAGGTCCAGATCGGTATCGGCATCGATGGCGTCGGCATAGTTGTGCACCAGCACATGGCGCAACCGGTCGCTCGCCAGCGCGGGCTGCAGTGCCGGCAGCAGTTCCTGCGCCACCAGCGCGACCTGCGCGCCGCTGTCGCGCAGATAATGGTCGAGCTCGTTGGCGGTACACATCGCATTGACCGGGACCACCACCGCACCGCAGCGGACGATCGCATGGAAGGCAACGACGAACTGCGGGCAGTTCTGGCTCATCAGCAGCACGCGCTCGCCGGGCCGCACGCCGCCATGGCGATGCAGATGGCCGGCCAGCGCCTCGGTCTGGCGGCGCAGTTCGGCATAGCTCAGCGCACGGCCGTAGAAGACGATCGCCGGCTTGTCGGGATAGCGGTCGGCCTGCACCGACAGGTTGTGGCACAGCGTGACGCGCGGCACGCGGATGCGGTGCGGCAGTCCACGCGGCCAGCTGCCGAACCACGCCGCCTGCTCCGATTGGCTCGTTGGGAATACTGCAGAAGGCACTGCTTCGAATGTCATGCCTGCTGGTCTCCTGTCGTTGATCCGGCGGTCGCTCTGCGGCGACGCGCACCAGTCGCCCGATGCGCCGATCCCTCAGTCTTCCATCGCCCGCGCCACGATTTCCTTCATCACCTCGTTGGCGCCGCCATAGATGCGGCCCACGCGCGCATCGGTGTACATCCGCGCGATCGGGTACTCGTTCATGTAGCCGTAGCCGCCATGCAGCTGCAGGCATTCGTCGATGACCTGGCACAGCGTCTGCGTGCTCCACCACTTGGCCATCGCGGCGGTCGGCACATCGAGCTCGCCGCGCTGCAGCCGGCCGATGCAGTCGTCGACGAAGCTGCGCGCGATGGTCGCATGGGTCTGGCACTCGGCGAGCTTGAAGCGCGTGTTCTGCATCGCCATCAGCGGTTCGCCGAACACCTGGCGCTGCGTGACATAGGCGACGGTATCGTCGACCGCCCGCTGCATCGTCGCCGCGGCGCCGATCGCGATCAGCAGCCGCTCGCGCGGCAACTGCTGCATCAGCTGCCGAAAACCGCGGCCTTCCTCGTTGCCGAGCAGGTTTTCGGCCGGCACCATCACGCCGTCGAAGAACAGCTCGACGGTGTCCTGGCCGCGCTGGCCGATCTTGTCGAGCAGCCGGCCGCGCTGGAAGCCAGGCAGGTCGCGCGTTTCGATCATCAGCAGCGACACGCCGCTGGCGCGCGCATCGGGATCGGTCTTGACCGCCAGGCAGATCAGGTCCGCGTGCCAGCCGTTGGTGATGAAGGTCTTGGCGCCGTTGACCAGATAGTGCCGGCCGTCGCTGCTGAGGATCGCCGTGGTCTTGATCCGTTGCAGGTCGGTGCCCGCGCCGGGCTCCGTCATGCCGATCGCCGCGACCATCTCGCCGCGGGCCATCGCCGGCAGCCAGCGCTGCTTCTGCGCCTCGCTGCCGTAGGCCAGCAGATAGTGGGCGACGATGCCGCTGTGCACGTTGATGCTGAAGCTGGTGACCAGCGCGCGCTGCTGCTCCTCGCAGATCACCGCCTCGTGCAGGAAGGTGCCGCCGCCTCCGCCGTAGGCCTCGGGAATGCCCGTGCACAACAGGCCAACCTCGCCGGCGCGCCGCCAGATGTCGCGGTCGCAATGCTTCTGCTCGACCCACGCGCACTGGCGCGGCACGCATTCGGTCTCGAAGAAGCGCCGCGCGGTATCGCGCAGCAGCTGCAGTTCGCTGTCCATCCACGGACGCGGCGCATGCTGGATCGTCATGGCGGGATCCGGTGAACGTTACGGGCGTCCGCCGCCGCAGACCAGCACCTGGCCGCTGACGTAGTTGGACTCGGGAATGCAGAACAGGTAGACCGCGCCGGCCGCTTCCTCGGGCGTGCCGCCGCGCCCCAGCGGAATCATCGCCTCGGCGTTCTTCAGGATCTGCGGATTGACGCCGACCTTGATCCTGCGGCCGGCGATGTCGATGCTGGCATCGGCCTGCGCATCGGCCTCGGTCAGCCGCGTCTTGATCAGGCCGAACGCGATGCTGTTGACGTTGACCTTGTAACGGCCCCATTCCTTGGCCATCGCCCGTGTCAGGCCGTTGATGCCGGCCTTGGCCGCGGCGTAGTTGGCCTGCCCGGCGTTGCCATAGACGCCCGAGGTCGACGAGATATTGACGACCTTGCGGAACACCGGCGTGCCGCGCTCGGCCTCCTGCCTGGCCGCCTCGCGAATGAAGCCGGACGCGGCGCGCAGGATGCGGAACGGCGCGGTCAGGTGCACGGCCAGGATGTCCTCCCACTGCTCGTCGCTCATCTTCTGGATCACGTTGTCCCAGGTATAGCCGGCGTTGTTGACGATGATGTCCAGGCCGCCGAACTGGTCGAGCGCGGTATTGACGAAGCGGTCGGCAAAGCCCGCCTCGGTCACGCTGCCGACGCAGGCCGCCGCCTTGCCGCCGCTCGCACGGATGGCCTCCACCACCTCCAGCGCCGGTGCCTCGTCGAGATCGTTGACGACCACGCGCGCGCCTTCGGATGCGAGCTTCAGCGCGATCTCGCGGCCGATGCCGCGTCCCGAGCCGGATACCAGTGCCACCTTGTCCTGCAGCTTGCTCATGCCGATCGTCTCCTCGCTGTTCGTTGTGCTGTGGTCGTCCGGTACGCGCTGTCGCGCGCTTCAGGGCAGCGCCACCACGGCGTCGCCGGCCACCTTGACCTCGCCGTTCTGGTCCACGGTGCTTAGTTCGATCCGCACGCGCTTCTCGCCGTGCGTCTCGATCTTCTCGACCACGGTGCCGCGGCAGGTCAGGCGGTCTCCCACGTGCGTGATCGCGACGAAGCGCACGCCGAAGTCGCGCAGCGCGCTCTGCGAGACCCAGTTGGTCAGCAGCCGGCCGAGATAGGCCATCGACAGCATGCCGTGCGCGAACACATCGGGCTGGCCGGCGGCGTGCGCGAAGTCGGTGTCGACGTGGATCGGGTTGTGGTCGCCTGAGGCGCCGCAATAGATCGCCAGCGTCAGCCGCGAGATCGGTTCCGTCTCGAAGGCGGGCAGGGCATCGCCGACCTGCAGGGCGTCGTAGCGCAGCGTTGTCATCGGTCCGGCTCCCTTATCCATGGCGCATCACCGTGACCGTGCGAAGATCGGCGACATGCGCGCCATGCTGGTTGCTGACGCGCGTGCGGCGCACGACGAATTCGAGCGCGCCGCCCTTCTTTTCATAGATGTCCTCGATGCATTGCTCGAAGGTCAGCCGGTCGCCGGCATACGCCATCGCGTGATAGGTGAAGTGCTGCTCGCCATGCAGCAGCCGGCGATAGTCCAGGCCCAGCAGCTCGCGGATCGCCGCCGGGTTGGGCGCGTCCATCTCCAGGCAGAACAGGAAGGTCGGCGGCACCGGCAGCGCCGGATGGCCGGCGTCGTGCGCGGCGGCTTCGTCGGTGTAGACCGGGTCGTGCTGGCCGGTGGCCTTGGCGAACAGGCGCAGCCGGCCTGCCTCCACCGGCACGGTGAACGGCGCCATCCGGTGCCCGATGTATTGGCGATCGATCATCGTTCAGGCCGCCTGATACAGCGTCACCACGCAGGCGCCGCCGAGTCCGAGGTTGTGCTGCAGCGCGAGGCGCGCGCCTTCGACCTGGCGCTGGTCGGCCTGGCCGCGCAGCTGCCAGGTCAGCTCGGCGCACTGCGCGAGGCCGGTGGCGCCCAGCGGATGACCCTTCGACAGCAGCCCGCCGGAGGGGTTGGTCACCACGCGGCCGCCATAGGTGTTGTTGCCCTCGACAATGAATTTCTCGGCGGTGCCCTCGGGCGTCAGGCCCAGCGCCTCGTAGGTGATCAGCTCGTTCGCGGTGAAGCAATCGTGGAGCTCCACCACGTCGATGTCCTCGGGGCCGATGCCGGCCATCTCGTAGACCTGTGCGGCGGCGGCGCGGCTCATGTCGTAGCCGACCAGTTGGCGCATGTCCCGCTGTGCGAAGGTGCTCGGCGTATCGGTGGTCATCGCCTGCGCGGCGATGGTCACGCGCATGTCGAGGCCGTGGCGGCGCGCGAAGTCCTCCGAGCACAGGATCGCCGCCGCGGCGCCGCAGGTCGGCGGGCAGCATTGCAGCCGCGTCAGCGGTTCGAACACCATGGGCGCCGCCATCACCTCGTCGAGCGTCACGGTATCGCGGAACACCGCCAGCGGATTGCGCGCGGCATGCTGGCGGGCCTTGACCGAGATGCGCGCGAAGGTGTCGGGGCGGATGCCGTGCTGGCGGATGTAGTCGCGTCCCGCGCCGCCGAAGAACTGCGCGGCACGCGGCGCGTCGGCGTCGAAGCCCTGCAGCTCGCCCATGGTCTGGGCGAAGCGCGCCAGCGGCGACGGGCGATCATCGTAGGCACCCTTGAGCGCGCCCGGCACCATCTGCTCGAAGCCCAGCGCGATCGCGCATTCGACCGCGCCGGTCTGCACCGCCTGGCGCGCCAGGAACAGCGCGCTGGATCCGCTCGAGCAGTTGTTGTTCAGGTTGAAGACCGGGATGCCGGTCAGGCCGACGCGATAGATCGCCGCCTGGCCCGCGGTCGAATCGCCGTACACATAGCTGACGTAGGCCTGCTGCACCGCGTCGTACGGCACGCCGGCATCGTCGAGCGCCAGGCGCGCGGCCTGCTCGCCCATGACCAGATAGGGCTCGCTCCTGCCCGGCTTGCTGAAGGGAATCATGCCGACACCGGCGACATGGACGTTGCGTGTCATGGTCTGGTCCTCGTTGTTTGCCTGCTGCGTGGTCCCACGTTGCCGCCGGCCTTATTGCAGCTTGACGCCGATCTGGCTCAGGAACACCTTCTCGCGCGCGAACTGGTCGATCGCGTACTGGCGATACTCGGCGCTGCTCATGTACATGTCGACCTGGTCATAGTCGGCCAGCATGCGTTGATAGTCGGAGTCGCGCATCGCCTTGCGCAGCGCGTCGTGCAGCGTCTTCAGAACGGCGGGCTCCATGCCCTTGGGCGCGACGATGCCGACCGGCGAATTGACCGTGATGTCGTAGCCCAGCTCCTTCAGCGTCGGCACATTGGGGCGCCGCGGCAGCCGCGCGTTGCCGAGCGTGGCCAGCAGCCGTGCCTTGCCGCCGTCGACCAGCGCGCCCCAGCCGGGGTCGGAGATCACGTCGAGATGCCCGCCGAGCAGCGCGGTGGTTTCCTCGGCCATGCCCTTGAAGGGAATGAAGTTGAACTTGACGCCGGCGGCGCGCGCGAGCCGTTCCATCGCCACGTGGCCGCCGCTGCCGATGCCGGTCGAGCCGTAGCTGATCTGGCCGGGCCGCGCCTTCGCATCGGCGAACAGGTCCTGCAGCGTTTTCCACGGCGCGTCGGCGCGCACCACCAGCCCGTTGGTGTAGCCGGTCAGGCAAATCACATAGGTGAAGTCGCTGAGCGGATCGAAATTGACCTTCTGAAGATGCGGCAGGCGGAACAGCGTCGCGGGGGCGACCGAGAACGTGTAGCCGTCGGGTGCCGCGCTGCGCGCCATCGCGGCAGGGCCCATGGTGCCGGCGACGCCCGGCTGATTGACCACCACCACCTGTTGGCCCATCTCCTTCGACAGCGCGTGCGCCAGCGCGCGCATCTGCACGTCGGTGGCGCCGCCGGGCGGGAACGGCATGATCATCGTCAGCGTACGCGAGGGATAGGACTCCGGCTTCGCCAGCGCGCCGGCGGGCCAGGG